>NZ_JBSGEL010000084.1:0-30655 GCF_053602875.1 Kitasatospora sp. NPDC004289
CAGGCGTTGGTCATCTCGCCGGACTTCGGCCGATTCTGGCTCGGCCAGGCGCTGGCCAATCTGGCGGGCAAGGGCATCACCCTGCTGATCCCGCTGGTGGCCGTGGTCGCCCTGGACGCCGGCCCGGCCGAGGTCGGCCTCCTGAACGCGGCGCAGTTCCTGCCGCTGCTGGTGTTCACCCTGTTCGCCGGGGCCTGGCTGAGCGGCCGTCCGCACCGCCCGGTGCTGATCGCCGCGCACACCGCCAACGCGGTGCTGCTGGCCCTCGTCCCCCTGGTCACCGCGCTCGGCGGCCTCGACATCCGGCTGCTCTACGCGGTGGTCTTCGCGATCGGCGCGATCACCTGCTTCGCCGACGTCTGCGCCCTCGCCTACGCCCCGGCGCTGGTGGACGGCGAGCGGCTAGTGGTGGCCAACAGCAGGCTGGAGACCACCTACGCGCTGGCCACCGTGGCCGCGCCCGGGCTGGGCGGCATCCTGCTGGGCGCGCTCGGCGGCTCGCTCTCGCTCTCCCTCGCGGTGGCGGCCTACCTGCTGGCGGTGGTCTCCTTCACGCTGATCCGGCACCGGGCGGCCCCGGCCGTCCCGGCAGGGGCCGCGGCCCCCCGGGCCGGGATCGTCCGGCTCGTCCGGGAGGGCCTGACCTTCTCCTGGCGGGTGCCGCTGCTGCGCCGGCTCACCCTCCAGGCGGCCTGGTTCAACCTGTTCGAGCAGGCCGTGCTCACCCTCTACCTGGTCTACGCCGTCAAGGAGTTGGGCTTCTCCCCGGGCCTGCTCGGGATCACGATGATCATCGGCGGGGCGGGCTCGGTGCTCGGCTCGATGGCCGCCGCCCGGATCGGCCGCCGGCTCGGCGCGGCCCGCACCCTGATCGCCGGGATCGGCCTGGCCTCGGCCGGACCGCTGGTCTTCCCGCTGGTCTCCGGCCCGGTCTGGCTGACCGCCGCGCTCTGCACCGCCTCCTTCGTGGTCTACGGCTTCGGCCTGACCGTCTTCAACATCTTCAGTCTGACGGCCCGTCAGCGCACCACCACCGAGGAGTTGCTGGCCCCGGCCTCGGCCACCAACCGCTTCGTGGCCTTCGGCACCATCGGCATCGGCGCCGCCCTCGGCGGCGCGGCCGGCAGCGGGCTGGGCCTGCGGCCCGCCCTGTGGGTGGCGGCGGTGGCCCTGCTGCTCGGCTGGCTGGTCTTCGCGGTCACCCTGCTCCGCTCCGGCTCGGACGGCGAGGGCGGGCGGCACGAGGACCCGGCCGCCGCCCGGGACGCCGTCCCGGCCGCCGCCTGACGAGACCCGCCGCCCGACGAGACCCGCACCCGTACCGAGGCCGGCGGCGGACCCCACCCGCCCCGGCCCCCCTCTGACCCACGGAGTGACGAATCATCATGCCTTCCGACCACCGGACCGAACCGCCCGAGAACCGTCCCGACGCCCTGCTGCTGATGGGCGACCTGGTGGTGCTGGCCCGTCAGGGCCGCCTGATCACCGACGCCGTCCGGCGTGGCCTGGCACCGATCGCGGTGGTCAGCCCGGACACCGACCAGGACCGGCTGGCCGAGCTGCGGGCCGATCCGGCCAGTCCGCTGGCCGGGCTGGCCGAGGTGGTGCGGGTGGCCGACGCCAAGCCGTCCACCGTGGCCCCGGCGGTGGCGCCGCTGCTGCACCGCTACCGGGTGCGCGGGGTGATCTCGGTCGGCGAGGTCTTCGTCGAGCCGGTCGGGGTGCTGGCCGACGCGCTCGGCCTGCCCGGCACGGGCTCGGCCGCCGCACTGATCTGCCGGGACAAGCTGCTCCAGCGGATCGCCGCCCCGGCTTACGCCCCGGCCTGGCGGACCGTCCCGGCCGAGGAGCGGGCCACCTTCACCCTGCCGGCCGGGGAGTTCCCGGTGGTGGTCAAGCCGGCCGGCCGGTTCTACAGCTCGGGGGTGCGGATGGTGCACACCCAGGCGGAGCTGACCGAGGCACTGGGCGCACTGGCCGGGCACGAGACGGCGCTGGTGGAGGCCCGGGTGAGCGGGCCCGAGTACTCCGTCGAGGCGCTGGTGCAGGGCGGCGAGGTGATCTGGTCCGGCGTCACCGGGAAGGAGAGCAACGAGGCCGGCGGCCGCTACTTCACCGAGGTCGAGCACACCTCGCCGGCCGAGCTGGACGAGGAGACCCGGGAGGCGCTGGTCGCGGCCAACCGCGAGGTGCTCCGGCTGGTCGGCCTGCGGGACGGCATCACGCACGCCGAGTACCGGTACACCGAGCGCGGCGTGGTGCTGATGGAGGTGGCCGCCCGGCTGCCCGGCGACGGCATCACCTTCCTCTGGGAGCTGGCCACCGGCCAGGGCGTCGAGCCGGTGATGCTCGACCTGGCGCTCGGTCTCCCGGCCTCCTACCCGCAGCCCCGGCGGCGGGCCCGGCAGCACTTCCTGGAGCACGGGCACGGCGTGCTGGCGGACGTCACCGCCGAGGGCGCCGAGGTGTACTGGACCGCCCGGGACGACCGCTGGCCGTCCTTCGCCCCGCTCGCCGCCGACGCCCCGGCCGCGCTGCACGCGGTGCTGACCGGCCGCCGCCCCGGCGACCTGCTCGGCCCGCAGGTGGACTCCGGCCACCGCTCCGCCTCGCTGATCCTGGACGCCCCGCTGGGCGAGCCGATCGCCCAGGCCACCAAGACCTTCGCCGAGCAGGTCCGGGTCGTCGTCGACCCGGCACCGGCCGGCTGACCCCCGGTCGGAACCGGACCGGTCGACACCCGGTCCGCCCGAACCACCACTACCCGACGAACACAGAGGAGAGGAACCATGTCAGCCACCACAACCGCCCCCGCCTGCCTGGTCTGTGACAGCCCGATCGAGGTCCAGCCCGGCTGGGAGGTCGGCGAGATCCTGGAGTGCGGGGCCTGCGGCCAGGAGCACGAAGTGGTCGAGAAGACCGACGCCACCGTGAAGGTCGAGCTGGCCCCCGAGGTCGAAGAGGACTGGGGCGAGTGAGCCGGGAGGCGGCCGACGTCCTGCTCTCGCTCACCATGCTGCGGCCGGAGGAGCGGCTGCTGCTGGACGCCCTGCGGTCCCGCGGCGTGACCGTGCGCACCGCGCTCCCGCCGGACCTGGCGGGCGTGCTGTCCGGGCGGGAGGCGGCGCCCCGGCTGGTGGTGCTGCGCAATCTCTCGCACCGGGAGGCGATCGGCACCGCGCGCCGGCTGGAGCAGGCCGGTGTGCCCACCTTCAACTCGGCCGCCGCCATCGAGGTCTGCAACGACAAGGGCCTGCAGGCCCTGATGCTGGCCCGGCACGGCATCGCGCACCCGCGCTCGCTGCACGCCTTCACCCACGACCAGGTCCGGGAGGCGGTCGAGGAGCTGGGCTGGCCCTCGGTGGTCAAGCCGGTGAGCGGCTCCTGGGGCCGGGGCGTGGTCCGGCTGGTGGACGAGGAGTGCCTGGACGTCTGGACCGGGGCCCGCGAGTCGGTGGACGCGACCGGGAAGCTCTTCCCGGTGCTGGTCCAGCAGTACGTCGAGAAGCCGGGCCACGACCTGCGGGTGGTGGTGGTCGGCCGGGAGCCGGTGGTCGCCTTCCGCCGGGTCTCCGAGGACTGGCGGACCAACACCCACCTCGGCGCCCAGGTCGAACGGGCCGAGCTGACCGAGGAGATGGCCAAGCTCTGCCTGGCCGTGGTGGACCAGCTCGGCGAGGGGTTCTACGGGGTCGACCTGATCGAGGACCGGGAGACCGGTGAGACCGCCGTGCTGGAGGTCAACGCCAACCCGGAGTTCGCCAAGTCCTCGGCCCTGCACGGCGTGGACGTGGCCGGCCGGCTGGCCGACCACCTCGCCGCTTCGCTGCCCGGCTGACCGGCCGGCCCCACCGCCAGGCGGGGCCGGCCGGTCCGGCCAACTGCCCTGCCACACCGACGAAGAGGGTTCGATGGAACTGTTCGACACGGCGGTCGTCCTGACCCGGGTACTGACCTCGGGGACCGTGATGAGCATCGAGAAGAGTGACCGGGAACTGCCGGGACTGGAACGGCAGTTGACGAAGATCACCGGCCGCCGGAAGGCGGTCCTGGTGAACACCAGGACCGCCGCCGTGCACGCCGCGCTGACCGGCCAGGAGATCGGGTACGGCGACACCGCCGTGCTGCCCGGCCTGGACGGGCCGACCGCCGCCTTCGTCTCCTGGCTGGGCGTCACGGTGCGGGAGGCCGGGGAGACCCCGTCCTTCGTGCAGATCTCGCTGGACGGCCACAACGCCCACCGGCTGGGCGAGTTGGCCCGCACCGGCGCGGCCGCCGGGGCCCCCGCCCTGGTGGTCGACCTCACCGGTCTCGGCTTCGGCCCGGCCGCGGCCGTGCTGACCGACGACCCGCGGGTCTGGGCCCGGGCCGAGCGGCTCAAGATCTTCGGCGCCTTCGACCTGCGCACCATGTGGACCCAGGAGGAGGAGAGCACCGAGCTCGTTCCCGGAGTCCAGTTCAACTACCGCCTCAGCCCGCTGGTGGCCGCCTGCGCCCGGCTGGCCCTCCTTCAGGCCGCGACCGCCGTCCCGGCCACGTCAGGAGCAACGACGTGATCACCGACTTCCCAGCCGCCCCGCTCCCGCTCCCCGACCCGGCCGAACTGGACGCCCAGCTGGCCGAGTTCGGCGGAGACCCGATCATCGCCAAGGAGTCCCGCCGGACGATCTTCCCGGTCATCACCAAGGAGGACGTCTTCGGGATGCTGCTCGCCCAGCGGGCCGAGCCGCAGAAGGCCGTCGACGACTTCACCGAGGCGTACCGGGCCTACGTCGGCGCGCACCGCGCGCTGCCGACCGCCAGCGGCACCTCCAGCCTGCACCTGGCCCTGGTCGGTGCCGGGGTGCGGCCCGGCGACGAGGTGATCGTGCCGGCCTTCACCTTCATCGCCACCGCCCAGGCGGTGGTGGCGGCCGGGGCGGTCCCGGTCTTCGCCGACATCGACCCGGTCACCTACTGCCTGGACCCGGCCGCCGCCGAGGCCCTGGTCACGGAGCGGACCCGGGCCCTGATGCCGGTCCACGTGCACGGCCTGCCGGCCGACCTGCCGGCCCTGCGCGCGGTGGCCGACCGGCACGGACTGGCCCTGGTGGAGGACGCCTCGCACGCCCACTCCGCCACCCAGGACGGCCGGGTGGCCGGATCGATCGGCGACGCGGCCGGCCAGAGCCTGATGGCCGACAAGAACTTCCCGCTCGGCGGTGAGGGCGGCATCGCCTTCTTCGCCACCCACGAGGCCCACCAGCGGGCCGTGGACTACCTGGAGCGGCACGGCATCGACTACCGGATGTCCTGGATCGCCGCCGCCTTCGGCAGCAGCCAGCTGCGCCGGCTGCCGTTCTACGACGCCGTCCGGGCCCGGAACGCCGCGCTGCTCGGCGAGGCACTGGCCGGGACCGGTCTGTTCCGCGCCCCGCACGTGCCCGAGGGCAGCACCCACGCCTACAACATGTACCGGATCACCCTCACCCCCGAGGGCGTCGGCCTGGACGACCTGCCGGTGCACGCGGTGAAGGAGGCGGTGCACCGCCTCCTGGTGGCCGAGGGCGTGCCCGCCCGGGAGTGGCAGAACACCCCGATCCCCTGCCACCTGCCGTTCCGGCACCGGGGCGGCTTCGGCAACGGCTACCCGTTCACCCTCAACCCCGGCGCCGTCCGGGACCACCGCCCGGAGGACTTCCCGAACGTGGTGGCGATGCTGGAGAGCACGCTGGTGCTCTGCCGCGAGCTGCGCTCCCCGGTCGAGTACGAGCGCGCGCTGCGCTACGCGGACGCCTTCCGCAAGGTGGCCCGCCGCCCGGACGCCATCCGCAAGATCGCCACCGAGCAGGAGCACCTCCGTCCGCAGCAGAAGGCGGCCCGCCTTGGCTGAGCGACTCGCCCCCCAGGAGCGGCGGTTCACCGTCGCGGTGCTCGGCGCCACCGGGTACACCGGCTCCGAGCTGATCCGGCTGCTGCTCGACCACCCCGCGGCCGAGCTGGTCTTCGTCTCCTCCGAGCGCTCGGCCGGCAAGACCGTCGGCTCGGTGCTGCCCTGGCTGCGCAACCACCCCGCCGCCGCCAAGCTGACGTACCGTCCGCTGGACGAGCTGCCCGAGGTGGACGTCGCCTTCGGCTGCCTGCCCGGCGGCGAACTCCCAGGCCGGATGGGCCTGGTGGCCGACCGGGCCCAGCGCGTGCTGAACCTGGCCGGGGACTTCCGGCTGCGCGACCCGAAGCAGGCCGCCGCGCACTACCCGGCCTCGGCCCAGTGGACCGAGCCGTTCGCCTACTACGTCCCGGAGTTCGGCGAGCTGCCGCCCGGACGTTTCGTCAACCTGCCCGGCTGCATGGCCGCCACCACCCTCTACGCCCTCCAGCCGCTGCTGGCGGCCGGGCTGATCGAGGACGACGTGGTGGTGGACGTGAAGACCGGATCCACCGGCTCCGGCCGCAGGATCTCCGAGCACCCGGCCGAGCGCAGCGGCAACTTCCGGGTGCACAAGCCCTTCGGGCACCGGCACGGCCCCGAGGTGGCGCAGGCGCTGGCCGACCACGCCGGTGCCGTCCCCGACCTCCAGTTCTCCACCTACAGCCTGGACACCGCGCGCGGCATCGTGGCCACCGCCTACAGCCGACTGCGGGACGGGGCGGGCTCGTTGGAGGTCCGCCGGGCCTACGCCGCCGCGTACGGCGGCACGCCGTTCGTCCGGTTCCGGCCCGCGCCCAAGTCGCCGCAGGACTTCCCGATGCTCAAGTCGGTGGTCGGCTCCAACGTGGCCGAGGTGGCCGTCGCGGTGCGCGGCACCCGGGTGGTCACGGTGGCCGCCCTGGACAACCTCCTCAAGGGTGCGGCCGGTCAGGCCGTGCAGGCCTTCAACCGGCTGCACGGGCTGCCCGAGGTGACCGGCCTGCCGTTCACGGCGGTGGCCCCGTGACCCGGCCGCTGTACGTGGTGAAGCTCGGCAGCAGCACGCTCGACCGTGCGGAGGTGTTCGCCGAGGTGGCGGAGCTGTCCCGCCGGGGCGCCCGGGTGCTGCTGGTCTCCGGCGGCGCGGCCGGGATCGAGCGGCACTACGAGGCGACCGGCCGGGCCATCCGCTGGCTGGAGCTGGCCAACGGCGACAAGGTCCGCTACCTGCCGCCGGACGAGGTGCCGCACGTGGTGGCGGCCTACGAGGAGCTGACCCTGCCGCTGGTGGCGGACGGGCTGACGGCGCACGGGCTGAACGTCTTCACCGGCGTCGCGTCGCGCACCGGGCTGGTCTCGGGGAGGGCGAACCGGCCGCTGAAGGTGTCGGTGGACGGCAGGTCACGGGTCGTCAGGGACCACCGGGCCGGGACGGTGGCGGCGGTGGACACGGCGCGGCTGAGCGCGCTGCTGGACACCCACGACGTGGTCTGCGTCAGCCCGCCGGTGCTCGACCTGGACGGCGGCGCCGCGATCAACGTGGACGCCGACGTACTGGCCGCCGAGCTGGCCAACGCCACCGGCGCCGACCACCTGCGGCTGGTCACCGGCACCGCGGGGCTGCTCACCGACCCGGCCGACCCGTCGGCCACCCTGCGCCACGCCCATCCGGGCGAGGCCGGGCGGTACGCGGGCGGCCGGATGAAGCAGAAGGTCCGGGCGGCCGAGCTGGCGCTGGCCGGCGGCGTCGCGGACGTGGCGATCACCGGTCCGCACGCGCTGGCCCGCCCGGCCGGGCGGACCAGGTTCTGGCGGGCCCCGGCCCCCGCGCCCGATCTCGAACTGCTGGGCCGCGCGGTACAGGTCCCGTCCGTCTCCGAGGACGAGCGGGAGCTCGCCGAGTACCTGGCCGAGTGGGCCGCCGAGCACGGTCTGACCGCCCGGATCGACGAGGCCGGGAACCTGGTCGCGGCCAAGGGGGCGGGCCCGCGCCGGCTGCTGCTGCTCGGCCACCTGGACACCGTGCCGCACCACTGGCCGGTCCGCTGGGAGGGCGAGACCCTGCACGGCCGGGGCAGCGTGGACGCCAAGGCCGCGCTGGCCGCCTTCCTGGAGGTCGCGGCGGAGGCCGAAGTGCCGGACGGCGCCCAGCTGTTGGTGGTCGGTGCGGTGGAGGAGGAGATCTCCTCCTCGCGCGGCGCCTTCCACGTCCGCGACCACTACCCGGCCGAGGCCGTGGTCGTCGGCGAGCCGAGCGGCTCGGGGGCGCTCACCCTCGGGTACTTCGGTCTGTTCAAGCTGCGGATCACCACGACGGTGCTCAGCGGCCACTCGGCCGGCTACGACGCGCTGTCCGCACCGGACGCGCTGCTCGGCGCGCTGGAGCGGATCCGGGCCGCGGTGCTCAAGGAGGCCCCGGAGGCCCTGGACGCGCTGATCTCGCTCGGCTCCGGCACCGAGCGGGAGGTCCAACGGGCCACCGCCGTCCTGAACTTCCGGGTACCGCCGGGCGCCGACCTGGCGGCGGTGCGGAAGGCGGCGGCGGACCAGGCCGGCGACGGCGTCGAGGTGACCGAGCTGCGGGCCACCCCCGGCCACAGCGGCGGCCGGACCAGCACGCCGGCCCGGGCCTTCGCCCGGGCCTTCGCCAAGGCCGGCATCCGGCCCAGGTACCTGGTGAAGAAGGGGACGTCGGACATGAACACCTTGGCCACCGGCTGGCACGGCGTGCCGATGGTCGCCTACGGCGGCGGCGACGCGGCGCTGGACCACACCGACCGCGAGCACGTGACGGCCGAGGAGTACCGGACCGCGCGGGCGGTGCTGGCCGGCGCGGTGGCCGAGTGGTTCGCGGCGGACCCCGCCCGGACGGAGGGGGCGTCATGAGCGTGCTGCAGGCCGAACTCGCCGACGCCGAGCGGATGGTGGACGTCCTGGCCGACCGGGCCCGGGAGGCCAGGAAGCTGGTCATCGACATGGCCGCCACCCCCCGGGGCTGCCACCTCGGCGGCAGCCTCTCGGTCACCGACCTGCTGATCGCCGCGCTGCACCGGGCCGGGCAGGACGAGGGCGGGCACGTGGTGCTCAGCAAGGGGCACGCGGCGGCCGGCTTCTACGCCGCCCTGCACGTCAGCGGCATCCTCGCGGAGAACCCGGCCCCGCTCTACGCCGACCCGGCCCACCACTACACCGGGCACCCCAACCACGCCGTCCCCGGCGTGCTGTTCCCCACCGGCAGCCTGGGCCACGGGCTGCCGTACGCGGCCGGCTGGGCGCTCGGCCTCCGGCTCTCCGGCCGGGCCGGGCTGACCTTCGCGGTGCTCGGGGACGGCGAGCTCCAGGAGGGGCTGGTCTGGGAGAGCTGCCAGGTCGCGGCGGCCCGGCGACTGGGCCGGCTGGTGGTGCTGGTGGACCGCAACGGCGGACAGAACGACGGGCTGGTGGCGGACATCTCGCCGCTGCCGAACCTCGCCGGGCGGTTCGCCGCCTTCGGCTTCGAGACCGCCGAGGTGGACGGCCACGACCTGGGCGCGCTGCACGCGCTGCTCGCCCCGGACCGCGACCCCGACGGCCCGCCGCTCGCGGTGGTCGCCACCACCGTCAAGGCCAAGGGCGTCCCGGCCCTGGAGGGCAAGGCGGCCTCGCACTACGTCAGCGTCGACGCCGCCCGGGCGGCCAAGTGGAAGCGGTTCGTCCGATGACTGCCACGCAACTCCTGGAGGATCCGGTGGTGTTGTCCGGCCGGGACGCCTACCGGGCCGAGCTCGCCGTGCTGGCCAGGACCGACCCGAGGATCCTCTGCCTGGAGGCCGATCTCGGCGGGCGCAAGCACCCCTTCGCCGAGGAGCACCCCGACCGGTTCTTCAACGTCGGGATCGCCGAGGGCGCGATGATCGACATGGCGGCCGGGCTGGCGCTGGCCGGATTCCGCCCGTTCGTCTCCACCTTCGCGCCGTTCGCCGCGCTGCGGGCCGCCGAGAGCCTCAAGCTGGCGCTCGGCTACCTGGGCGCCGGCATCAGCGTGGTGGCTCCGTACGCGGGCGTCTCGGGCGCCTGGTTCGGTACCACCCACCACTGCCTGGAGGACCTCGCGGTGCTCGGCGCCGTCCCCGGCGTGGTGATCGCCGCGCCGTACGGGGAGGCCGAGATGCGGGCGGTGATCCGGTCCGCCGCCGCCTCCGGGCGTCCGCACTGGATCCGCACCGGGCGCGGCGCCAATCCGGTCGGCCTGCACCGGGACGGCGAGGAGCTGGGCGCGCTGCGCTGGGACGCCGCACCGGAGGCGGCCGAGGTCTGCCTGGTCTCGGTCGGCGAGGTCGGCACCGAGCTCAGCCTGGCCGCCCGCCGGGAGCGGCCGGAGCTGGCGCACGCCCACCTCTGCTACCTGGACCACGAGCACCTCGCCGAGGCCGCCGTCCAACTGGCCGGACGGTACCGGCGGTTCGTGGTGGTCGAGGAGCACCGGGCGGCCGGCGGGGTGGCCTCGGCGCTGGCCCTGCTGCTCCGGCAGGCCACCGTCCACGGGGTCAACGCGGGCCAGGGCTGGCCCTCGCACGGCGGAGACCACGACCACGTGCTGGCCGAACTCGGCCTCGACCTCCCGGCCGTGCTGGCCGCCGCCGAGGCCGCCGCCCACGACTGAGCGGGCCCCGGGGCCCGCGTGGCCGACGTACCGGCCGACCTGCCCGCAGGGCAGGAGTTCTCACCCGACCACAGCACACCCGCAGCACACATGAGGAGCGACACGGATGGATCTCGGACTCGCCGGCAAGGTGGCGCTGGTCGCCGCGGGCACCAGCGGACTGGGCCTGGCGGTGGCCACCGCCTTCGCCCGGGAAGGGGCCACCGTCTCGGTGGCCGGGCGCGACCCCGAGCGGCTGGCCCGGGCGGTGGCGGCGCTGGAGAAGGAGTCCGCCGGTGGCTCGGTGAGCGGCTTCCCGCTCGATGTCCGGGACGAGGAGGCGGTGGCCGACTGGGTGGCCCGGGCCGCCGAACTGCACGGCGGGGTCGACATCGTGGTGACCAACGCGGGCGGCCCCGGCCCCGGCCACGCCACCGAGCACAGCGTGCAGACGTACCGGGACGCGGTGGAGCTGAACCTGCTCTCGGCGGTCTCGCTGGTCTCGGCCGCCGTGCCGCACATGCGCCGCGCCGGCTGGGGCAGGGTGCTGTTCATCACCTCCCTGGCCGCCAAGCAGCCGATCTCCGGCATGGCGCTCTCCAACACCGTCCGGCCCGGCCTGCTCGGCTACGCCAAGTCGCTGGTGCACGAGCTGAGTCCGGACGGCATCACGGTCAACGTGCTCGCCCCGGGGATGACCAGGACCCCGGAGCTGGAGCACTGGGCGAAGGGTCTGTCCGGCGGCATCCCCGGCCTGACCGCCGACATCCCGGCGGGCCGGCTGGCCGAGCCCGAGGAGCTCGGCGCGGCCGCCGCCTTCCTGGCCTCCACCCGGGCCGCCTTCGTCACCGGCACCGTGCTGCCGGTGGACGGCGGTGCCACCCGCAGCCTGCTCTGACCCACCGCCGTTCACCCGACCACCCGCCGGCGGCAGCCCGCCGGCCCGGACCGAAGGAGTCCAGCACCATGACCGATCGGCGTGGCCCCCAGGACGACACCGCCCTCGACCCGACCACCCTCGACCCGACCGCCCACCCGGGCGGCCAGCGGCTGGTGATCGACCATCAGGGAGTGGTGACCGCCCCGGCGCCCGAGGTGCCCGGTGCCCGGCCCGGCGGTACCGTCACCCTCCTCGCCGACGCCCCGCCGGAGCACATGGACCCGGCCCAGACCTACATCGGCACCACCCTCGCAGTGGCCACCGCCCTGTTCCACCGCTCGCTGACCGGGTACGTGGAGGATCCGGAGGGCGGGGTGCTCACCCTGGTCGGCGACCTGGCCACCAACGCCGGCCGGACCGACGACGGCGGCCTGACCTGGACCTACACCCTGCGCGAGGGCCTGGCCTTCTCGGACGGCACCCCGATCGGCTCGGCCGACGTGGCGCACGCCGTGGCCCGGTCCTTCTCCGAACTCGGCGACTACGGACCGCAGTTCATCCAGCGCGCGCTGGACCCGGAGCGCACCTACCGCGGCCCCGGCCCGGACGGTCGCCCCGCCCCCGGGGTCACCACCCCGGACGACCGCACCATCGTCTTCCGGCTCGCCGAGCCGTACCCGGACTTCCCGTTCTTCGCCGCCACCACCACGACCACCCCCGTCCCGGCCGACCGCGCCCCCGGCGCCGAGTACGAGACGGAGTGGCTCTCCACCGGCCCGTACCGGCGTGCGGAGAGCGTGCCGGGCGAGTACTTCGTGCTGGAGCGCAACCCGCACTGGAGCCCGGCCACCGACCCGATCCGCCGTCAGTACGTGGACCGGATCCGCTGGGAGTTCGGGGTGGACCGGACCGCGCAGACCCGGCGGCTGGCCGAGCCCGACGCGGCCGACGCCACCTCGATCGCCACCACCGACGTGGCACCCGCCGACATCCTCTCGGTGCAGATCGACCCGGAGAAGCTCTCCCGGGTGCTGGACGGGCCGACCCCGTACGCCCAGTACGTCTACATCAACACGCAGCGGGTCACCGACCTCGACGTCCGCCGCGCGCTGATCTACGCCTTCGACCGCGAGTCCTACGTCGAGGCGGCCGGCGGCTCGGCCGCCGCGGAGCCGGCCACCACCGTGCTGGCCCCGATGATGCCCGGTCACCAGCCGTACGACGCCTACCCGGCCGGGCCCAACGGCGACGTGGAGCGGGCCAAGCGGCTGATCGAGGGCAAGGAGGTGCCGGTGCTCCGGTACGCCTTCCAGGACATCGCCCCGCTGCGCAGGCTGGCCCCGGTGGTGAGGACCGCGCTGGAGCGGGCCGGCTTCCGGATCGAACTGGTCCCGGTGGACCGGGCCGCGTACTACAGCACGGTCGGACGCCGGGACACCGACGTGGACCTGATCTGGGGCGTCTGGGGGCCGGACTTCCCGGACCCGGCCGGCGTGATGGACGTGCTGTTCCGCGGCGACCGGATCACCGCGACCGGCAACATGAACCTCTCGTACTTCGACGTGCCGGACATCAGCCGGCGCCTCGCCGAGCTCGGCAAGGAGACCGACCGGGCCGCGGCGGCGGCCGGGTACGCCGAGATCGACCGGGAGATCATGACCGACCACGCGCCGCTGATCCCGGTCTTCTACAAGCGGCAGTTCTCGCTGGTCGGGCCGGAGGTGGGCGGGCTGTTCGTCAGCGCGCTGTACTCCTTCCCCAACCTCACCCGCGTGCACGTGCTGAGCTGATGGAACGCCAGCAAGTCTGTCCTGCAAGGCCGTTGCCGATCCGATCGTGAACAGAGGAGGATGACCGGGTGTCGACCGAACCGCTCCGCAGGAGCTCCGTGACGTCCCGACTGCGCGCCGGCCTGGGGGGTCTGGGCGGTCTGCCGAGTGCCTTCTGGGTGCTCTGGGCGGGCACCCTGGTCAACCGGATCGGCACCATGGTCCAGCCCTTCTTCGCGCTCTACCTGACCACCAGCCGGGGCTTCTCGGTGGCCTCGGCCGGTGGTCTGCTGGCGCTGTTCGCGGTCGGCCAGGTGTTCTCCCAGCTGATCGCGGGCGCGCTGGCCGACCGGTTCGGCCGGCGTACCACCCTGCTCGGCGGAATGCTGGCCAGCGCGGCCCTGATGGTCGCGCTGGCCGGCAGTGAGAGCATCGGCGCCTTCGCGGTGGAGCTGTTCCTGCTGGGGGTGGCGATCGACGTCTACCGGCCCGCCTCCACCGCCCTGGTGGCCGACCTGATCCCGGGTCAGGACCGCACCAGGGCCTACAGCCTGCTGTTCTGGGCGGTGAACCTCGGCTACACCGCCGGCGTGCTGATCGGTGGCGTGCTGGTCAAGTTCGGCTTCCAGTGGCTGTTCTGGGTCGACGCGGCCAGCTGCGCCGCGTTCGGCCTGATGGTCTGGTTCGCGGTGAGCGAGACCGCGCCGGCCAGGGCCGCCGCGGCGGTGGCGGCGGCCGGGAAGCGGGCGGAGGGCCTGGGCACGGTGCTCCGGGACAAGGTGATGACCGCCTTCGTCCTCACCACCAGCGGCTACGCCTTCGTCTACATGCAGACCATGTCCACCCTGCCACTGGCGATGCGGGCGGAGGGCCTGTCGCCCGCCGCGTTCGGTGTCGCGATGGCGGTCAACGGCGTGGTGATCAGCGTGGTCCAGCCGCTCGCGGCGAGCCGGCTCAGCCGGGCCGACCTCAACAAGGTGCTGGTGGCCGGCATGGTCCTGGTCGGCGTCGGCTTCGGCCTCAACTCCCTGGCCTCCTCCCCGTTCGGCTTCTCCGCCACCACCGTGATCTGGTCCCTCGGCGAGATCGCCTTCACCGGCGCCAGTGCCGCCACCGCCGTCGCCCTGGCCCCGCCCCACCTGCGCGGTCGCTACAGCGGCGTCTACGGCTTCGCCTGGTCCCTCGGCGGCCTCCCCGCCCCCCTGGTCGGCGCCTGGCTGCTCGGCCACGGCTCCGCCACCCTCTGGCTCGCCTGCGCCGCCATCGGCCTCGGCGCCGCCCTCGCCCAGTACCTCCTCGGCCCGGCGGTCGCCCGCCGCACCACGGCCGTCGCCGCCGCCGAGGCCGCCGCCGGAACGGCGGAGTCCCAGGTCGCCGCCGGCCCGGCGCGGTCGGACGAGCGCTGACGCGGTGTCCGGCGTGCGTGGTCCGGGCCTTCCGCGGGTGCGGGCCGCGCGGTGGTGACCTGGGGTCAGACCTCGTCGGGGCCGGTGAAGTCGGGGGAGGCGAAGTCGGGCGAGGTGTAGCCGGGGCCGGTGAAGTCGGCCGGGCGCTGGGTGCGGCCGTCCGGGGTCGTGACGCCCTCGACGCCGGGGCTGGTGAAGCCGGGGCTGGAGTAGCCGGGGGAGCCGGGGCGCGGGCCCGGTCTCGGGACGGCGGCCGGCGCCGGCGCCGGATCGGTGTAGAGGTTGGCCACCAGCCAGGGCAGCAGGGCGCGTTGGTGCAGGGCGGTCAGCCAGGCCTGCCGGGCCCCGGCCAGCTCGGCGTCCTGGGCCGGGGCGGCGCCGTCCCGCAGGGCGGTGAGCAGCAGGCCGACGATGCCGACCACCAGCGCGGTGACGGCCACCGCCAGGGAGACCCAGCCGGCCGTCACCACCGCCCGGGCCAGCGCCAGCTCGGGCGAGGCGCCGCGCAGCGCGTAGCCGATCACCAGCAGCAGCAGCCCGGCGAGGCCGGCCAGGATCGGGGTGAGCACGGTGAGCACCGGGAAGAGCCCGGCGCCCTCCTCGCTGCGCAGCCGGTCGGTCAGGCCGAGCGGTGCGGGCGGCCCGGCCGCCCGCAGGGCGGTGTAGCGCCGGTACTCGTCGGCCGCCGGGGCGGCCACCGCGTCGGCCGACTGCGCGGCCTTGGTGCGGAGTTGGGCCGGGTTCAGGTGCGGCCCGGGGGCGGCGAAGGCGGCGCCCAGCGCGGGGTCGCGCAGGGCCTCGTCCAGGGCCCGGTCGAAGTCCGGCCGGTCCTCGGGGAGTAAGCGTGCGGTGTGCTGCGGGGCCTGGTCCACGGAGGAACCCCCGTTCCGTCGTCGCGCTGCGAGAGGTGCGGGTGTGCGAGATCGACTCGATGGTAGGGGCCGGAGGCGCCCGGAACACAGTCGCTTTCCGGTTTTCCGTACGTTCCGGTGCGCGCCCGGGACGTGAACGTGACCGTTCAGGACGCTTCCTGACGGCGGTTCAGTCCAGCGGCAGCCGGGCGACCAGCAGCCGGCCCTCCATGGTGACCCCGCCGTCCATCGCCACGGCCAGCTCGTCCGCGTAGATGTACGGCCCCGGCACGTGCGGCGGCACGCCGTCCTCGGCGTGCGTGGAGCCGGTCAGGTACGGGATCGGGCTGTGCCCGTGCACCACCCGGTGGCCGCCGTAGGCGCCGAGCAGCTCGTGCACCGCCTGCGCCCCGGCCGGGCCGCGGAAGGCGAAGCGCTTGGTGAAGCGGCGGAAGGCGTCCCACCACTCGTCGGCGCCCTCGTCGGCGAGCAGCCGGTGCACCGCCTCGTTGACGTCGTCCAGGCTGGCGCCGTACTCGAGGTAGGCGGTGGTGTCGGAGTGCAGCAGCAGGTGGCCGTCCTCCAGGGCGATGGCGGGCAGCCGGGAGAGCCAGCTGACGTGGTGCGACTCCAGCCGCTCCAGGTCGCTCTGCTGACCGCCGTTCAGCCGCCAGGCGGCCAGGAAGGAGGCCGTCCCGGCGGTGGACTGCACCGGCTCGTCGCCGTAGCGGGCGGCGCCCAGGAAGAGCAGTTCGTGATTGCCCATCAGGGCCCGGCAGTACCCGCCGGCCGCGGCCGCCTCGGCGGCCAGCTGCATCACCAGGTCGATCACGCCGATGCCGTCCGGGCCCCGGTCGGTGAAGTCCCCGAGGAACCAGAGCCGGGAGCGGCCGGCCGACCAGTGGCCCTCGGCGTCGATCAGGCCCTGCTGGTGCAGTGCGGCCAGCAGCTCGTCGAGGTAGCCGTGCACGTCGCCGACCACGTACAGCGGGCCGGGCGCCTCGCCGGGCTCCGGCTGCGGGTACGGGTAGTGGACCTCCTCCGGCGGCACCGGCTGGGCCAGCTCCATGGTCGGCGGGTCGTCGGACCCCGCCGCCTCGTGCCCGTACTCGTGGACGGGCTCCTGGACCGCCTCCGGGCCGTAGCCGGAAGCGGTCTGACTGACCGTCGGCCAGTGCTGCTCCAGGAACCGGGCACCGCCGTAGCCGCTGTACGTGGCGTCGTAGCCGTAGCCGCCGGGCGGCTCGGGAGGCTCGTAGTAGGAGCCGTACGGGAGCACGTCGAGGTCCTGCGGCTGGCGGGGGCCTGACTCGGGGAGCTCAGGCCCGGGGAGGCGGTCCTCGGGTGTCATTCGCCCATCATAGGAAGACCGCTCTCCCCTAGTCCCCACCTGGTGCCCACCAATCGTCCGTCGGCCGGGTCCGGTCCGTGGCCTGCGTTACATCTCCCCCGGTGGCCGGGGCGGGCTCACCGTGGTGCGCGGGCTCCGGCGTTGGGAGGAGGCGCGGACGATGAGCTCGGTCGGCATCAGGGTGCCGGGCGGTGGTCCGGCCGAGGCGGTCCGGTAGCGCGGCGGGAAGAGCCGGGTGCCCTTGACCGGATCGGAGGAGGCCCCGGGGGAGGAGTCGACCCCCTCGATGGCGTCGATCAGCAGGTTGACCACGGTGGTGCCGATCCGACGGGGCTTCAGGGAGAGCGTGGTGATGGGCGGCTCGGTGCCGGCGTACACGTCGCTCTCGCTGCAGCAGACCAGCAGCAGGTCCTCCGGCACCCGCAGCCCGTACCGGCGGGCGGCGGCCAGCAGGTCGGTGCCGTTGGGGTCGAAGAGGCCGTAGACCGCGTCCGGCCGGTCGGGCCGGGCCAGCAGCCGGTCGGCGGCCAGCGCCCCGGCGGCCGGGTCGTGGGCCGGGTAGGCCTCGTAGACCGGTTCCTGCCCGACCCGCTCGCACCAGCCGAGGTAGGCGTCGGTGGAGAGCCGGGTGTAGGTGTCGGTGGAGGTCCCGGTGAGCAGGCCGATCCGGCGGGCGCCGGCCTCGCTCAGGTGGTCCAGGATGCCGAGCACGGCGGCCTCGTGGTCGTTGTCGACCCAGGCGGTGACCGGGCAGTTGCCCGGTTTGCCGTCGCTCACCACCGGGACGCCGGACCGGTAGAGCTCGCTCACCAGCGGGTCCTGGTCGGGCGGGTCGATCACCACGGTGCCGTCCAGCGCGATGTTCCCCCAGACGTCGTGCCGGGAGGAGGCGGGCAGCACGACCAGCGCGTAGCCGCGGCTGAGCGCGGCACTGGTGGCGGCCCGCGCCATCTCGGCGAAGTAGGCGAACTCGGTGAAGGTGAACGGCTCTTCGCCGTAGGTGGTGACGGTCAGTCCGATCAGGCCGGAGCGTCCGGTGCGCAGGGTGCGGGCGGCGGCCGATGGGCGGTAGCCGAGGCGCTCGGCCACCTCGCGCACTCGGCTTCTGGTCTCGTCGGGAAGGCGGCCCTTACCGTTGAGGGCGTCCGAGACCGTGGTGATCGACACTCCGGCGGCTGCTGCCACATCCCGGATGCCGGCCCGCTCCAGTCGCCGCGAGGTGGTGGGTCGCCGACCGCTCTGGTTGGCTGCTGCTGTCATGGCGGACCGATCGTATGGCGCGTGACCGCGCTGTGTGACCGGTACCGACAGAGAGTCAGAAGAACCGTTTCTCCATGAACCTTCGGCCGTGCATCCCTTCGATACCGGTCGCAATCCAGGCCTCTTACCTCTGACATGTGCCATGGGAACCCGGCAGAATGGCTGATCGGTACCCGTACCCCGAACGAGCAACTCACCCGCACGGGTGAGTGCGACCACCATCGTCCGGGGCACCCGACCGGGGTGGGACGGGTACGCACCACGGGGCCTGGCGCGCGTACGGCGATCCCGGCCGCGTACGGCACCACGATTTCGACAAGGAGCGCACCGTGACCGGTACGGCAGCACAGGGCCCCCGCCTGAGGCCGACGCTGGACGGCATCCCGACGTACAAGCCCGGCAAGCCGGCCGGCGCCGACTCGTACAAGCTGTCCTCCAACGAGAACCCCTTCGAGCCGCTCCCCGGCGTGCTGGACGCCGCCGTGGCGGCCGCCGGCTCCTTCCACCGCTACCCCGACATGGCCGCCACCGAGCTGGTCGAGGAGCTCGCCGCCCGCTTCGGCGTGCCGGCCGAGCACGTGGCCGTCGGCACCGGCTCGGTCTCGGTCGCGCAGTCCCTGGTGCTCTCCACCGCGGGCCCGGGCGACGAGGTGCTGTTCGCCTGGCGCTCCTTCGAGGCCTACCCGATCATCACCCAGGTCGCCGGGGCCACCCCCGTGCCCGTCCCGCTGACCGCGGGCGAGGAGCACGACCTGGACGCCATGCTGGCCGCGATCACCGAGCGGACCCGCCTGGTCTTCGTCTGCAACCCGAACAACCCCACCGGCACCGTGATCCACCGGGCCGAGCTGGAGCGCTTCCTGGACGCCGTCCCGAGCGACGTCCTGGTCGTGGTCGACGAGGCCTACATCGAGTTCATCCGGGACGAGCGGGTGCCCAACGGCATCGACCTCTACCGCGACCGCCCGAACGTCTGCGTGCTGCGCACCTTCTCCAAGGCCTACGGCCTGGCCGGCCTGCGGGTCGGCTTCGCCGTCGCCCACGAGCCGGTGGCCACCGCGCTGCGCAAGACCGCCGTCCCGTTCGGCGTCTCGCAGCTGGCCCAGGACGCGGCCGTCGCCTCGCTCCGCGCCGAGGACGCCCTGCTGGTCCGGGTCGAGCACCTGGTCGCCGAGCGCGGCCGGGTGACCGCCGCCCTGGCCGCCCAGGGCTGGCAGCTGGCCGACACCCAGGCCAACTTCGTCTGGATCCGCCTCGGCGAGCGCACCCTCGACTTCGCCGCGGCCTGCGCCGCCGCCGGCGTCGTGGTCCGCCCCTTCCCGGGCGAGGGCGTCCGCGTCACCATCGGCGAGCCCGAGGGCAACGACATCTTCCTCGCCACCGCCGAGGCCTTCCGCAAGTCCCTCTGAGCGGTTGAACCCCGAAGGGCCCGCAGCTCGGTGGCTGCGGGCCCTTCGGGGTTGACCGGTCGTCAGCTGCCGGACAGCCCGGCGGCCGGGGAGCCGAGCCCGGCGGCCGACCAGCGCTGCGGGTTGGTCCCGTTGCAGTCGTACAGGGTCACCCGGGTGCCGTTGCCGATGTTCCCGTTCGGCAGGTCGAGGCAGCGCCCGGACTGCGGGTTGAGCAGCGCGCCGTTGGCCTGGGGCAGCCACTGCTGGTTGCCCGCGTCGGTGCCGCCGGGGTCCTTGCAGTCCCACAGCGCGGTCGGGGTGCCGTTGGCGGTGCCGTTGTCGTGCACGTCCAGGCACTTGCCCATGATCCGGAGGGTGCCGTCGCCCCGGAGCTCGAACTGCTGGGCCGTCGAGGTGTTGCAGTCCCAGATCTGGATCGCGGTGCCGTTGTCGGTGCCGGCGGCGTTGTCGTCCAGGCACTTGGCCTCGCTCACCCCGGAGACCAGGGAGGTCCTCGCCGCGGTGGGCACGGACGACCGGTCGAGCACCGAGAGGTTGCTGACCGCCCCGTCGAAGGTGGAGCTCGGCTTCGACTGGTACTTGTACCGGCCGACCACCAGCGGGCCGGTGGCGTTCCAGGCGTTCGCCCGGGCGTGGTGGCCGGTCCCGGCCAGCGTCCCGTTGACGTAGAGCGCGATCTGCCCGGTGGGCTGGTCGTAGGTCGCGGTCAGCTGCGTCCAGGTGCCGAGGCGGACGCCGGCCGCGGCGTTCATGGTGGTGGTCTGGTCGTAGGCCCAGTCGTCGTTGTCGCGCTGCGACATGGCGAACCGCCAGGTGCTGTCGCCGCCCTCGGCCCAGAGGATGAACCCGGAGGCGTGGGCGCCGTCCTGACTGAGCACCACCCCGCCGGTGGCGTCGGCCCGGGCCCAGGTGGAGACGGTGAAGCTGCGGCTGGTGTCGACCGCCGGGGCGGAGGTGGTGGCGACACCGGTCCGGCCGTCCAGGTCGAGCACCTTGGTGGCACGGCCCGCGACGGTGGCGTCGGCCCAGCCGGCGCCGGTGCCGCTCAGGGTGGCGTTGGTCCGGCCGCGCAGGTCCGCGGCGGTGCTGCCGGTGCCCTCGTCGAACTTCCAGTGCGAGCGGGAGATCCGGGCGTCGCCGACCGTGTTGGCGGCACCGAAGCCGGTGACCACCTTGTTGGCGGCGGTGCCGTTCAGGGTGACCAGCCGCTGCCGGCCGTCCAGTGCCCAGAGGTCGGCCACCGCGTCGGCGCTGGTGTCGCCCGAGGAGCTGAGCACCGGGTAGTCGGTGGCGTTGAGCTGCTGGGCGATGCGGGTCCGCTTGCCGTGGTCGGCGAGCGCGGCGACATCGGCGCCGTTGGCGTACTGGTACACCTCACCGTTGCCGTCGTTCCGAGCCCAGAGGTCCGGCAGGCCGTCGCCGGTGGCATCGCCCGGGGCGATCAGCGAGAGGCCGTCCCAGCCGCCGGAGCCGAGCACGATCGGGTCGCGCAGGGTGCCGGTGCCGCCGCTGCCCTGGAACAGGATCAGCTGGGTGCCGCCCTTGCCGTCGCCCTCCACGGTGATCAGGTCGTTGCGCGGGTCGCCGGCCTCCTTCTTGGCGTCGCCGACCGCGAGGATCTGCCTGACCCGGCTCCAGTCCGCCGCGTACTCGTCGCCGCAGGGGTTGCCGGTGGCCTGCACCAGGCAGTCCTGCGGGTCGGGGCGGCCGACCGGGAGCTGCTTGGCGGCGGCGAAGTACAGGTTGCCGTTGGCGGCCAGGCCGCCCTGGGTGAGCGAGTTCCGGTAGTAGTACAGGACGTTGTCGCGGTACGCGAACAGGTCGTCGTACCGGATGCCGTTGCCGCCCCGGTGGGTGACCTGGGTGCCGTTCCAGCCCTTGCCGCCCGGGCTGTTGGCCTTGTCGGAGGCGACCACGCCGGCGGCGGGGTCGGTGGCGGTCGGGTAGACCACCAGGTCGCCGCCAGGGGTCGGGGCCAGCAGGTCCACCCGCTCGTCGCCGGTGACGTCGCCGAGCACGGTCTTGGCCGCCGGGTTGTCCGGTGCGTAGAAGGTGTAGGTCTGCTGCTGCGAGCGGTTGCCCGCCCGGTCGACGGCCTGCACCCGGAGGGTGTTGGTGCCCCAGGTGGTGGGCGTCAGGTCGATCGCGGCACTGCCGTCGCCGGTGGCGTCCACCCGCTTGGCGCTGCCGACCGGGATGTTCCCGTTGAACGCGTACTCGTAGAACAGCACGCCGCTGGAGCTGTCGGCGGAGCGGACGGTGAAGGTGCCGGGCTGACCGACGTACTTGGCCGAGCCGGGCAGGGTGCCGGCCGGCGGGTACTCGGCCGAGGTCACCACCGGCACCGAGGGCGGGGTGGTGTCGAGGCTGAACGTGCAGCCGGAGGTCCAGTTGGAGGTGCGGTCGCCGTCGCCGCCCTGGGCCCTCCAGTAGTAGCGGTGCCCGTCCTGCAGGCCGGTGGTGACGGCCGAGGCCCAGTGCGTGCCGGTGCCGGCCGAGATCCAGCCGCTGTCCCAGGCCACCGGCTCGCCGGCGGTGGTGTCGTGCACGAGGAAGTGCACGTCGTTGTTCTGGTTGTCGGGGTCGCCGATCCAGGCCCCGAAGCGGATGCCGGACGCGGAGTTGGTGGCGCCGATCCAGCCGCAGCCGTTGCCGTTGGCGTTCTGCGGCGCGGGGTCGATCGCCAGGCTCCACGGCTCGTACGGCGCCCGGTTGTACTCGATGTACAGGAACGGCAGGTTGTTGCGGTCCCGGGTGAAGCGCTTGAACGAGTAGTTGCCGCTGGTCTTCGACTCGTCGGCGGAGAACAGCGCGAAGGTCAGGTTGCCGCGCCACTCGTTGTCGGCCAGGTGCTGGCGGACGTCCCACTCACCGCGGGTGGTGGTGCCCGGGCAGCCGTTGCCGCCGGAGCTGTTCAGCCAGGAGGTGCCGATCGCACCCCAGTCCCAGGGCTGGGAGTTCCAGGTGGTGCCGGAGCCGATCGGGTCGGTGGCGTGCAGCACCACGCCGCGGTTGTTGCTGCAGGTGTTGTCCGCCGCGTAGGACTGGGTGGCGTACAGCGACGCCTTCTTGATGCTCTTGTCCCGCAGGTCGCTGGTGTCCAGCTGGACGTAGTACCGCTCCAGGCCCTTGGCGGTCTGCCACTGCTGGTACCCCACGCCCGGGTCGTAACCGGCGGCGTAGGAGTCGTAGTTGACGGTGTTCGGGTAGCCCTCCTGGACCCAGGCCCAGTGCTGGGTGCCCCGGTTGGTGGGCTGCCAGGGCGGGTCGATGAAGACCGGGTAGGTGGTCTTCGGGTCGCTGAGGAAGGCGGGGTCGGGGGTGAGCGCGACGCTGTCCGCGCCGAGCTCGGTCTTCAGCCGGCTGACCTTGGCCTGGCCGCCGGGGCCGTCCTCGTCGGAGCCGGGCTTGGCGGCGGCCGGGGCCGGTGCGGTGGCCGGTGCGGCCGACAGCGGTGCCGACTTGAGCATCCGGGGGGCCGGGGCCGGGGCCGGGGCCGGGGCCGGGGTGGCGGCGGTGCTGGAGTCCCACATGACGGGGGAGGGCGCGTGGAAGACCACCCGGCCGGAGTCGTCGGTGGCCTTGAGGTTGCCGTGCTCGTCGGCGGTGACGCTCACGCCCCGGCTCTTCAGGCCCATGGTGAGCTTGGCGAGCTTCGGGTTGCGGGCCGCCTCGGCCGACTTGACCACCAGGACCTGGGAGATGCCGCCGGCCTGATCGGCGGTCAGCTTGAGGTCGGTACCGGGCGCGACGTCCCGGTAGGTGGCGGTGTCACCCTCCAGGGTCGGTGCGGGGAGCGCCTCCGGCCAGCTCAGCGTGATCGCCTTGCCGCCCTGCTCCAGGGTGGCGAGCGGTGCGGTGCCACCACCGGAGAGGGCCAGTGCGCCGGCGGTGGCCTTGGGCCGGAGCAGCCCGTCGGCCGACCGGGCCAGCGTCGCGTCCAGCTCGGCCCAGCGGTCGCCCTGCTTGGTGCGCAGCGGAGCGACGCTCCGGGAGAGGGCGAACGAGCCGTCAGGGTTGGCCACCACGGTGTCGGTCTCGGTGGTCAACGCCGGTACGGGGACCGGCTTTCCGGTGCGCTTGGCCTCGGCCTGCGCGGCGGACTCGGCACGCTCGCGCTCGCTGACCGGTCGGTCCGGCGCGGTGGTGCGGTCAGCCGCCCGCTGCGGGTCGGCCGCGAGCGCGGCGGGAGCCGCTCCCAGTAGGCCGACCGAGAGGGACAGGCTGACCAGACCCGTGAGCGCGGCGGACCGGTGACCCGGCCGCCTCCGAGGCATGGCCCCCATTGGAGTACTCCCAGTATTCATGGTGCGTAGACGATGGATCGCGACGCTAGCACTCGCGGGAATGAATCTGACGCACCGTCATGGAGGGGGTCGGGTGATGCAGATCATACGTGTACTGAGCGTTGTTGATCCACTCTCTCGGGTAATTCTCATCGTTTCTTTAGGTGAGGATGATATGTCGCCATAACGGTCCAAACTGGACAGTCTCCCGCCGTCGATGTGACGGTGCGTTGGACGCCCTGAGCCGGCGTCACGAATTGATGACCTTTATGACGGACCGTCATTCCGGGATTGATGATTGACCATCACTTTGCCGCAGGTAGGCTCCCGCCGAAATTGATCATTACTGAAATTGGGGGGCGTGCCGTGCCGGCCGTGCCTGAACTTCCCGTGCCCAGAAGGCGGTCAGCCGTCTTCCGGCGCACCAGCACCACCGCCGTGCTGGTGCTCTCCCTCCTGGCCGGAGTCGGTCCGGCCCAGGCCGCCGAGTGGAAGCCGAAGGATCCCCGGCGCTGGTCGCCGGGCAAGCTGACGGTGTCCCAGTCGGTGCCGGGCAAGGACGCCGACTCCGGCGCCGGCCCGGCCGCGACGGGTGACCGCGCGCCCAAGTGGCGGCCCACCGAGGTGAACTGGCCGGCCGCCACCGATGCCGAGGTGAACCTCGCGGCCACCGCCCCGGCCGTCCGCGGCTCGCTGTTCGCCGCCTCCGGCGCGTCTTCCTCCGGGCAGGCCGGGAACGCCCCGGTCTGGCTCGAGTCACCGGCCGCGGTGGTCGCCCCCGGCGCGCAGCGCCGTTCGGCCGGACCCAAGGCCGGCAAGGCCGAGGTCCGGCTCGCCGACCGGGCGAGCGCCGAGAAGCTCGGTGTCAACGGCCTGCTGCTGACGGTCGGACCGGGCGAGGGCACCGAGGCCGGTGCCCCGGTCAAGGTCTCGGTGGACGTCTCCCGGATCGCCGGCGCGTACGGCGGTGACTGGATCTCCCGGGCCCGGCTGGTGG
The DNA here is from genome assembly GCF_053602875.1 of Kitasatospora sp. NPDC004289. Taxonomy (NCBI): domain Bacteria; kingdom Bacillati; phylum Actinomycetota; class Actinomycetes; order Kitasatosporales; family Streptomycetaceae; genus Kitasatospora; species Kitasatospora sp. NPDC004289. Next base: position 24,724 of record NZ_JBSGEL010000084.1, read on the forward strand.
CGCTGCCCGAGTGCGCGCTGACCACGCCCGACCGGGCCGAGTGCCGGACCCAGTCGCCGGTCGTGACCGCGGCCGACCCGGTCCGCCCCGGCCTGCTGAGCACCGAGCTCGCGATGCCGGCCGGCGGCCCGGCGACCGCTCCGGCCGGTTCCATGCGGCTGAGCGCGGCGTCCGGCGGCGGTGCCGTGGTGCTGGCGGCCACCGCCGCCCCCGGTGGTGGCGCGGGCAACTACGGCGTCAGCAGCCTGGCTCCGTCGGGCACTTGGAGCGCCGGTGGCAACACCGGTGGCTTCACCTGGTCCTACCCGATCGACGTGCCCGAGGGCCTCGGCGGCTCCAAGCCGAACGTCGGGCTCTCCTACAGCTCCCAGGCGGTCGACGGCCGCACCGCCGCGACCAACAACCAGGCCTCCTGGATCGGCGAGGGCTGGGACTACACCCCGGGCTTCGTCGAGCGCCGGTTCAAGCCCTGCGCCAAGGACGGCCAGACCGGCTCGGGCGAGCAGTGCATCTCCGGCTACAACGCCACCATCTCGCTGAACGGCCGCTCCTCCGTCCTGGTCAAGGACGACAGCACCGGCACCTGGCGGCTGGAGGGTGACGACGCGTCCAAGGTCGAGCTGCTGACCGGCGCCGACAACGGCGACAACAACGGCGAGCACTGGCGGGTCACCACCACCGACGGCACCCAGTACTGGTTCGGGGCCGGCCGCAAGCCGGGCACCCCCACCGCACCGGCCACCAACTCCGCCTGGACCACGCCGGTCTACGGCAACAACGCGGGTGAGGAGTGCAACAAGGCCGCCTTCGCGGACTCGTTCTGCAACCAGGCCTGGCGCTGGAACCTGGACTTCGTGGTCGACGCCAAGGGCGGCGTGATCACCCACTGGTACGACACCGAGACCAACAACTACCGGCGCGGTCTCTCGGCCGCCAACCCGACCGGCACGCTCACCTCGTACGTCCGCGGTGGCACCCTGAACCGGATCACCTACGGCTCCAAGCTGTCCGACCCGGACACCGTGAAGCCGACCGCCCAGGTGCTGTTCGGCACTGCCGAGCGCTGCCTGCCCGACGCCGGCTTCGACTGCGCCCCGGCCAAGCTGACCAAGGCCGACGCGGCCAGGTGGCCCGACGTCCCGTTCGACCAGAACTGCGCCGCCACCGGCACCTGCGAGAACTACTCCGCCACCTTCTGGTCCACCAAGCGGCTCACGAAGATCACCACCCAGGTGCTCAGCGGCGGCTCCTACCTGGACGTGGACTCGTACGACCTCACCCACGAGTTCCCGGACCCGCAGGACCGCACCGCCCCGGCGCTCTGGCTGGCCTCCATCACCCACAACGGCCACGACGGCGCCGCCAGGCTCAGCACCCCGCCGGTCACCTTCACCGGCCAGCTGAAGAACAACCGGGTCGACTCCAGCGGCGACAACCGCCCGCCGCTGAACCGCCGCCGGATCGTCGCGATCACCGCCGAGACCGGCCAGGTCACCGACGTCACGTACGCCGAGCCGGACTGCGCGCCGGGCGCCCTGCCCACCGCCCAGGACGGCAACACCAAGCGCTGCTACCCCGTCTACTGGAACCCGGACGAGAAGAGCCCGGTCGACCCGACGCTCGACTGGTTCCACAAGTACGTGGTCTCGGCGGTCACCGAGCGGGACCCGTTCGGCACCTCGCCCGACCAGCTGGTCCGGTACGAGTACGTCGGTGACGCCGCCTGGCACCGCGACGACGACGAGCTGACCGAGGACAAGCGCCGCACCTGGAACCAGTTCCGCGGCTACGAGCAGGTCATCACCCGGACCGGCGCGGCGCCCGACGTGGTCGGCAAGTCCGCCTCCTTCTACCTGCGCGGCATGGACGGCGACGTCAAGGCCGACGGCAGCAAGCGCTCGGTCACCTTCACCGACAGCACCGGAGCCACCGTCAAGGACGGCAACCCGCTGGCCGGTTCGGTCCGGGAGACCCAGGCCTTCGCCGGCGACGGCGGCGCGCTGACCGTCTCCTCGCAGTCCGACCCGTGGCTCTCCCCGGTCACCGCCAGCCACGGCCGGGGCGGCGGCCTGCCGCCGCTGACCGCGCAGATGCTGCGCGGCGGCTCGGCCCGGGACCGCGCGCTGCGCAGTGACGGCGGCTGGCAGACCACCTCCAAGACCGCGACCTTCGACCCCGTCTACGGCATGCCGGTCAGCGTGGTCGACAAGGCCGACGGCCTGTCCGACATCTGCACCACCACCACCTACGCCCGCAACACGGCGGCCTGGATGGTCGACCGGGTGGCCGAGACCGTCCAGATCCAGGGCGGCTGCACCACCCCGACCGAGGCCAACACCCTCGGCCGCAACCGCACCTTCTACGACGGCCAGGCGCACGGCGTGCTGACCGGCCCCGGCCTGGTCACCGGCACCGAGGAACTGGACCGCTTCGAGGGCGGCCAGCCCAAGTACTCGACCGCCTCCACGGTCGGCTACGACGCCTACGGACGGGTCGTCACCAGCACGGACCCGGCCGGTGCCACCACCACGACCGCCTACACCCCGGCCGGGCCCGCCCTGCCGGACACCGTGAAGGTCACCAACGCCAAGGGCTGGGCGACCACCTCGACCTTCCACCCGACCCGGGAGACCGCGGTCAAGACCGTCGATCACAATGGCCGGACCAGCGAGCAGACCCTGGACGCCCTCGGCCGGGTCACCGCGACCTGGCAGCCGGGGCGGGCCAAGGCCACCCAGAGCGCGAACACGGTGCTCGAGTACCAGCTCCGCAACACCGGCACCAGCTCGGTCACCACCAAGACCCTGCGGGCGGACCAGTCCTACCGGGTCGGGATCGAGATCCTGGACGCGTTCGGCCAGACCGTCCAGCAGCAGAGCGACACCGCGAACGGCTCGGCCGGACGCCTCGTCAGCGACACCTTCTACGACACCCTCGGGCGTCCGAAGAAGACCAACAAGGCGTACGGCAACACCGCTTCGGGCCCGACCACCACCCGGTTCGTCGCCGACGACAACATGGTGCCCGGCCAGAGCGCGGTGTTCTACGACGGCCAGGGCCGCCCGGTCGCCCAGACCTTCTCCTCGAAGGCGATCGAGCAGTGGCGCGGCACCACGTCCTACCCGGGCGTGGAACGCACCGACACCACCCCGCCCAAGGGGGACATCGCGACCAGCGTCATCACCGACGCCCGCGGCCGCTCGGTCGAGAGGCGCCAGTACAAGACCGGCGCCCCCAACGGCGAGTACGACGCCACCCGGTACGGCTACGACACCGAGGGCAAGCTGACCCAGGTCAACGACGCCGCGGGCAACGCCTGGACGTACGGCTACGACCTGCACGGCCGGCAGACCAGGGCGGAGGACCCGGACAAGGGCACCACCACCACGACGTACGACGCGGCCGACCGGCCGGTGGCCACCACGGACGCCCGAGGGGTCACCACCTACGTCAGCTACGACATCCTGGGCCGCCCGACCTCCCGCAACCTCGGCGCGGTGGACGGCACCAAGCTGGCCACGTACGACTACGACACCCTGCTCCCGGGCCTGCCCACCGCCAGCACCAGCTGGGTCAACGGCAAGGGCTTCCGGCAGGAGGTCACCGGTTACGACACGCTCTACAACCCGCTCGGCAGCAAGCTCACCGTCCCGGACGGCGAGGGCGCGCTGTCCGGCACCTACACGGCCAGCACCCAGTACGACGCGGTGACCGGCCTGCCCCGCCGGACCACCCTGCCCGCAGCAGGCGGCCTCCCCTCCGAGCGGCTCTCGGTCGGACGGAACGTCAACGGCCTTCCGGTGTCCATGGGTTCGGACAGCGTCGACTACGTCAACTTCACCGACTACGACGAGTTCGGCCGGGTCCAGCGGACCACCTTCGGTGACGTGCCCAAGCAGGTCGCCTTCACCTCCAGCTACGACCCGGCCACCGACCGGGTGCTCCAGACCCAACTGCAGAAGCAGGACGCGGCGAACCCGGTCGACATCACCGACTACACCTACACCGAGGCCGGCGACGTCACCTCGGTCAGCACCCAGCAGGGCGCCGTCCGTGACACCCAGTGCTTCACGTACGACCACCTGCGCCGACTGACCCAGGCCTGGACCGACACCGGCACCACCACCAGCAAGCCCGGCCCGTCCGTGCCCGGCATCGGCGGCTGCACCAACGCGGCGCCGCAGACCGGCAAGATCGGCGGACCGGCTCCGTACCGGCAGTCCTTCAGCTACGACGTGACGGGCAACCGCACCTCGTTCACCGACCACGACCCGGCCGGTGACCCGCTCAAGGACACCACCACCACCCTCAGCTACCCGGCGCCCGGCAAGCCGAAGCCGCACGCCCCGACCAGCACCACCACGAAGACCGGCAACGGACCCACCGTCACCACCGGCTTCACGTACGACCAGACCGGCAACACCCTCACCAAGCCCGACGCCGCCGGCAACACCCAGACGATGACCTGGACCCCGGACGGCAACCTGGAGAGCGCCAAGACCGGTGCGGGAACGTCCACCTACGTCTACGACACGGAGGGCAACCGCCTGCTGCGCCGCGACCCGGGCAGCACCACGCTCTACCTGGGCAGCACCGAGCTGACCCTGAACACCATCGGCAACACGGTCAGCGGCACCCGCTACTACAGCACCGCCGGCGGCCCGACCATCGTCCGCAGCTCGGACGGCCGGCTCGCCTACACCGCCGCCGACCACCACAACACCGGCACCACCTCGGTCGACGCCGCCACCCTCCAGGTGCAGCGCCGGGCCACCAAGCCGTTCGGCGAGGAGCGCGGCACCCAGCCGACGCCCGGCAGCTGGCTCGGCGAGAAGGGCTTCGTCGGCGGCACCCAGGACAAGGCCACCGGCCTCACCCACCTCGGCGCCCGCGAGTACGACCCCCGGCTCGGGACCTTCCTGTCGGTCGACCCGGTCATCGACCCGTCCGACCCGCAGCAGCTCCAGGGCTACCTGTACGCCAACAACAGCCCGCTCACCTTCACCGACCCCGACGGCCTGTTCTGGGGCAGCCTCAAGAAGGCCGTCAGCAAGGCCGTCAACACCGTCAAGGACAACTACAAGGCCATCTCCAACATCGGCCACACCGTCCTCGACGTGGCCGGCATGATCCCGGTGATCGGCGAGATCGCCGACGTCGCCAACGGCGTCTGGTACGCCGCCGAGGGCGACTGGAAGAACGCCGCGATGTCCTTCGCGGCCGTCGTCCCGGTGGTCGGCAGCGCCGTCACCGGAGCCCGGGTCGCGGCCAAGGCCGCCAAGTACGTCTCCAAGGCGACCAGCCGCACCAGCAAGGCGACTTCTGCCGCCCGCCGCGGCACCAGCTGGAGCGCGAAGGCCGGCCCGCCGCCGGGCAAGACCAAGGCGAGCGGCGCCAAGTCGGGCTCCTCGGGCGGCAAGTCCGGTGGCAGCAAGGCGAGTGGCAGCAAGGCGAGTGGCGGCAAGTCCGGTTCCAGCGGCAAGGGTTCGTCCGGTGCCGGCGGTCGCTCCGCCAACTCGGGCAGCCGCCAGGCCCCGGGGTGCAAGAACAACAGCTTCACCCCGGACACCGAGGTCCTGATGGCCGACGGCACCCGCAAGCCGATCGACCAGGTGACCAACGGCGACCAGGTGCTCGCGTCCGACCCGGCCACCGGCCGGATCGAGGCCAAGGACGTCACCGCCGTCATCACCGGTGAGGGCGACAAGAACCTGGTCGAGATCACCGTGCTCCCGGCCGGGGCCGCGGAACAGCCCGCAGCCGCTGCCCCCCAGGTCGTCACGGCGACCGACAAGCACCCCTTCTGGCTCCCCGAGCAGAAGACCTGGACCGAGGCCGAGCAGCTCCAGCCCGGCCAGTGGCTGGAGACCTCCTCCGGCACCAAGGTTCAGATCGGCAGCATCCGCCGCTTCACCCAGCAGCAGCGTGTTCA
>NZ_JBSGEL010000085.1:0-30609 GCF_053602875.1 Kitasatospora sp. NPDC004289
GCCGGCGCGGCAGCCGGGGCCGCGGCGGCGCCGCGTCCTGCGGGGCTGGCACGACCTCGCCAAGACCCCCACCTACCCCTCCCACCGCCCCGCGGTCCAGTTCGACCACGTCCTCGCCATGGGCGTCCCCCGCACCGCCGTCGGCACCATCACGGCCCCCCGCACCCCGGTCTCCGACCACCGGCCCCTCCTCGTCGAGGTCGACCTGTAATTGGTGATGCTTCGGGGGCGCGAGGAACTGCGCGAGTCCGGAAGGCGGACCACCGGCAACTGAGGGCACGTCAGCCAGTTGCACGTGCTGCCGTGCCCCCGCGCGCAGTTCCCCGCGCCCCTGGTGCAACCACTTACGTGGCTGGGACCATCTCCGCCGTTGCCTGCTGCGGGAGTTGGACGGGTTCGTGGTGGAGCAGCAGCATCGCCGCGTCGTCCCCCAGCTTGTGCCCGACGTGCCGCACGACGTCCTCGTGCAGCCGCCGCAGCACCTCCGTCGGCGATCCGACCGCGCAGTAGGGCAGCCGCTCCGCCAGGGGGTAGAAGGCGCCCCGGTGGTCCCGGGCCTCGATGACGCCGTCGGTGTAGAGCAGGATGCGGTCCCCGGGCGCGATGGTGATGCGCTGCACCGGCGGCCGGACGTCGGTGGGGTCCAGCACCCCGAGCGGCGGCACCGTCTCCGGCAGCTCCAGCGCCCGGGCCGGTGCGCCGGGGCTGAGCAGCAGCGGGGCGGGGTGCCCGCAGTTGACGATCTCCACGGACCCGTCCGGACGGACCCCGATCAGCACCAGGGTGACGAACTCCTCCTCCACCCCGGGGTGTTCCCCTTCATGCAGGACCCGGTCCAGGCTGACGGCCAGCCACCCCGCGACCCGGTCGAGCTCCGGCTCCTGGTGGGCGGCCTCGCGGAAGGCGCCGAGCACGGCCGCCGCCGTCTCGACGGCGGCCAGCCCCTTGCCCCGGACGTCGCCGACGACGGCCCGCACGCCGTGCCGGGTGTTGACCACCTCGTACAGGTCGCCCCCGATGGAGGCGTGCGCGGCGGCGGCCGCGTAGTGGACGGCGGCCCGCACGCACCCGAGCCGGTCAGGGACGGAGCGCAGCAGCACCCGCCGCGCCACCTCCGCGACCAGCTGGGCGTCGGCGAGGGCCTGCTCCTGACGGACCCTCAGCGTGGCGCTGACCCAGCCGATGGCCGCCACCAGCGCGATGGCGAGCACGGTCGCGGTGTGCACGGACTGGCCGAGCACGCCGTTGTACCAGGCGAGCAGGAAGGCGACGGCCTCGGTGGCGAGGCCGAGCGCGAGCGGGTACCAGGTGCGGCGGCTGACCACGGCGGCCAGCGCGGGGACGGCGGTGAGGGCGGGTTCGACGGTCAGCGCGGTGGCGCTGAACCAGTCCAGGGCGAGCACCAGCAGCATGCCGATGAACGGCAGCGCCATCGAGGTCTTCGGCCACGTTCCGGTGACCGTGCCCGGCACGGCTCCGGGGGAAGGCCCCGCGAGCCGGTCCTTGATCCATCCGGTCGCGCTCAACTTCGGTCTCTCCAGCGAGGGTGCGCAGGCGCCCGTGGCACCTGCGGTGATGACTGAGGGTCAGAGGTGGGGCCCTGCCCGGCGGCCGGAGTACCTTGATTGACCGGTTACCGACCCCACAATAGGCGCGAAACGTGCATGGAGCACAGGTTTCGCACGCGGCCGTGACGGCATGGATGCGCTGCGTGACTCATTCTTCACTATTCCCGATCAGAAGCCGAGTCAACTCTTTTCGCCCCGGAAGTCCTGACGGCCTGTCGACCCGGCCGCTGCGGACGTACAGGAACGAAGCGGTGACCTGCTCGGGTTCTACGCCCGTCAACTCGGCCCACGCCAGCCGGTAGACCGCGAGCTGGAGCGGATCGGCGGCCTCGTCCCGCTGGGTCTTCCAGTCCACCACCTCCCAGCGCTCGTCCCGAGGTGACCCTGAGCCACCGTCACCGTCCCGGTAGACCGCGTCGATCCGGCCGCGCACCACCCGACCGCCGAGCACCAACTGCACCGGCACCTCGACCCGGTGCGGCCGCCGCCCGGCGTACGGGCTGCGCAGGAAGGCCTCCTTGAGCCGCTCCAGGTCGTGCTCGTCCTCGATCCCCTCGTCGTCGAGGCCGGGCAGCGCGTCGGGGCCGACCAGCGGCAGCTCCTCGTAGGGGAGCTGGTACTGGGCCTGGATCCAGGCGTGGAAGCGGGTGCCCCGGCGGGCGGCCGGCTGCGGGGGGCGGGGCATCGGGCGGGCCAGGTCGCGGGCGAAGCCGTCCGGGTCGGCGTTCAGGCGCAGCAGCTGGGTGGCGGAGAGCGAGGCGGGCAGTTCGACCTCGCGGACGGCGCGGCGGGAGCGGGCCAGCTCGCCCAGCAGGGCCGTCAGGTCGCGGTCCCAGGAGGCGATCCGGCGCTCGTCCTCGGGGGCCTGCGGCTCCGGCGGCGGGGCGGGCTGCCCGGCCAGGCGGCGGTGCACCACCTCGGCCACCCGGCGGCGGGCCAGCTGGGCGCCGGCGTCCAGCGGCAGCGGCCAGGGGGTCTCGACGGAGGTGTCCAGGGCCGGGTTCTCGGCCTCGGCCAGCGGCGGGTCGGCCCAGAGCTCGACCTCGCCGTTGCCGGGCCGCTCGGCGTGCTCGCGCAGCGCGGCGAGGAAGGCGGACGGGCCCCGGCGGCGCTTCTGGCTCGGCCCCCACCAGTGGCCGGAGGCGAGCAGCAGCTCGCGCGGGCGGGTGAAGGCGACGTAGCCGAGCCGCAGCTCCTCGACGTGGCCGTGCTCGGCCATCTCGGCCTTGAAGGCCTTCATGTCACGCGGCGTCAGGCCGCCCAGCACCGGCAGGGTGGCGGCGTCGCCGCGCAGCTCGTGCGGGAGGACCTGCTTGGTGCTGGTCCAGCGCTCCCGGCCCCGACTGCTCGGGAAGGCGTCCTTCACCAGGCCGGGGACGGCCACCACGTCCCACTCCAGACCCTTGGACTTGTGCGCGGTGAGCACCTTCACGGTGTCCTCGCCGCCGGGCAGGCTGCTGTCCAGGCCCCGCTCGTACTCCTGGGCGGCGCGCAGGAAGGCCAGGAAGGCGGTCAGCCCCGGGTCCCCGTCCAGGTCGGCGAAGCCGGCCGCCACGTCCAGGAAGGAGTGCAGCGTCTCCCGCCGGCGGGCGGCCAACGCGCTCGGGGAGGCGGAGAGTTCGACCTCCAGACCGGTGACGGCCAGCACCCGGTGCAGCACGTCCATCAGCGGCTCGGCCAGCACCCGCCTCAAGTCCCGCAGTTCGCGCGCCAGTTGGGCGAAGCGGTGGCGGGCCTCAGGGGAGAACGGCAGCTCGTCCGGCTGCTCGGTGTCGATGAAGGTCTCCAGCGCGTCGGCCAGCGAGACCACCTCGGTCGGGTCGGTCTCGGCCACCGCCGCCGCCAGCGGGTCGGCGCCCTCGGACCGGCCGGTGCGCACCAGCTCGGCGGCCCGGCGGCCCAGCAGCGCCAGGTCACGCGGACCGGTCCGCCAGCGCGGGCCGACCAGCAGCCGCACCAGCGAGGCGTTCGCGGTCGGATCCTGGAGCACCTCGCAGACCGCCACCAGGTCGGCCACCTCCGGGAGTTGGAGCAATCCGCCGAGTCCGACCACCTCCACCGGCACCTCGCGGGCCACCAGCGCGGCGTGGATGTCCGGGAAGGCCGAACCGCCCCGGCAGAGCACCGCGATCCGCCCCGGCGGGGTACCGGTCGCGGTCAGGTGGGCGATCCGGTCGGCCAGCCAGTCGATCTCCTCGGCGTGGGTGGGCAGCAGCGCGCAGCGCAGGTACCCGTCCAGCTCGGCCCCCGGGGCCGGGCGGAGCGCCTCCACCCCCTCGTGCATCTCCCGCAGCGGGGCGGCGAGTTCGTTGGCGAAGGCCAGCAGCCGGCCGCCGCTGCGGCGGTTCTCGCTCAGCGCGTACCGGTGGGCCGGGGAGCCGTCCCGGCGCGGGAAGTGCCTCGGGAAGTCGTCCAGGTTGGCCACCGAGGCGCCGCGCCAGCCGTAGATGGCCTGGCACGGGTCCCCCACGGCCGTCACCGGATGCCCGCCCTCGGTGCCGAACAGCCCTGCCAGCATCAGGCGTTGGGCCACCGAGGTGTCCTGGTACTCGTCCAGCAGCACCACCCCGAACTGCTCGCGCAGCAGCCGCCCGACCTCCGGGCGCTCCTGCGCGAGGCGGGCCGAGGCGGCGATCTGGTCGCCGAAGTCCATCAGGTTGGCCCGGCGCTTGCGGCGGCGGTACTCCTCCACCAGCTCCAGCAGCTCCAGCCGGGCCCGGGCCGTCACCGGGATCGGGCGCAGGTCGTCGTTGCTCAGCCTGACGGTGGCGGCGTGGTCGATCAGCTCCCGGTCGAAGGCGCGCAGCCGCTCCGGCTCCACCAGGTGCTCGGCCAGCTCGGAGTCGAGCGCGACCAGCTCGGCGACCAGGCTGCTGAACGCACCCGTCAGGTGCGGGTACGGCCCGCGCGAGGAGCGCAGCACCCGGGCCGCCAGCTGGTACCTGGTCGCGTCGGCCAGCAGGCGGACGTCCGGCTCGATGCCCAGGCGCAGGCCGTGCTCCTTGAGCAGCCGCCCGGCGAACGAGTGGTACGTCGAGATCTCCGGCTCCCCGAGCACCTCCTCCTCCGGACCCGACACCCCGGCCCGGTGCAGCGCCGCCCGGACGCGCTCGGCCAGCTCCCCCGCCGCCTTGTTGGTGAACGTCAGCCCCAGCACCTGCTCCGGCCGCACCGCCCCCGACCCGACCAGCCACACCACCCGGGCCGCCATCACCGTCGTCTTCCCCGACCCGGCCCCCGCCACGATCACCCCGGGCTCCAGCGGCGCCCCGATCGCGGCCAGCTGCTCCGGGTTGAACGGCACCCCGAGCAGCGCCTTCAACTCCTCGGGGCTGCTCAGCGCGGATCTCATCCGCCAAGCCTAACCAGCGGGTGCGTCACCCCGAGGGGCCGAAGGCCCCAGGGGCGCGAGGAACTGCGCGCAGGGGAACGGCAACACGTGCAACTGGCTCGCATGCCCCGATCCAGCACTGGTCCGCCTTCCGATTCGCGCAGTTCCCCGCGCCCCCGGTGTGACCAATGTGCCCAGGCTCACCTCAGTCCAGGAGTTGGCGCCCGTCGCGCTGCGCGGAGCAGGAGGCCCGGAAGGAGCAGCGCGCGCAGCCCTCGCTCGCCTTGGGCGTGAAGCGTTCCGAGAGCACCCGCCCCGCCGACTCCGCCAGCAGCCCCTCGATCCACGGTTCCGCCGGCGGCCCCTGGTGCTGCACCTTCGGGGCCTCCGGCTCCTTCTTCGAGGCCTCCGCCCGCAGGTGCACCAGCTCCGCCCCGCCGACCTCCACGGCCTCCCCAAGCCCGGCCACGCCGTCCAGCGCACCGCTGCGCGCCGCGAGCTGATAGACCGCCAGCTGCTTGTGCTCGGGCAGCGACTTGTCCGTCGGCAGGTGCTTGCCGGTCTTGAAGTCGACCACGTAGACCCGCCCCGCCCCGTCCTGCTCGACCCGGTCCATCGATCCCCGGATCCGCACCGAGAGGTCCCCCACCGGCAGCGTCAGGTCGAAGTCCTGCTCGGTGGCCACGGTGACCCGGCCGCGCTCCAGCACGTGCCAGTGCAGGAAGCGCTCCAGGGCGGCCCGCGCCTGCTCCTTCTCCTGCTGCGACTTCCAGGGCGCGTCGAAGGCCAGCGCGTCCCAGACCGTGTCCAGGCGCTCCATCAGTACCGCCAGGTCCGCCGGGGTGCGCCCGGAGCCGACCTCGTCGGCGAGCGCGTGCACCACGTTCCCGAACCCCTGGGCCGCCGTCGTGGTGGACCCCGCCCGGACGTCCTTCTCCAGGAACCACCGCAGCGAGCACCCGTCCAGCTGCTCCAGCCCGCTCCCGGACAGCCGCACCGGCTCGGCCGGATCCCGCAGCGGCTTCGCCGACTCGGTCCGGTCCACCAGGCCCCACCACCGGTCGGGGTGGGCGGCCGGCACCAGCGGCACGCCGTCCTCGTCGGCGGCCGCGGCCAGCACCGCCAGCCGTTCGGCGGCGGCCCGCCGCAGTGCGGGCGGCTGCGCCGGGTCGACCGTGACCGCACGCAGTTCGGCGACCAGCGCCGCGACCGAGAGCGGCCGCTTCGGACGGTGCGTCACCTCCTCCACCGTCACCGGCGGGGTGCGCCGCAGCACCTTCCCGCTCGCCCGGTCGACCTCCTCCCGGTAGAGCTCGCGCAGGAAGCGCGAGGGTTCGTCGCCGTCCTCGCTCGGTGCCTTGACCGCCGTCACCACCAGCCGGTCCTTCGCCCGGGTGACGGCGGTGTAGAAGAGGCGGCGCTCCTCTCCCAGCAGGGCACCCGGGGAGAGCGGTTCGGCGAGGCCGTCGCGGCCGATCCGGTCGGCCTCCAACAGCGAGCCGCGGCGGCGCAGGTCCGGCCAGAGGCCCTCCTGCACCCCGGTCACCACCACCAGCCGCCACTCCAGGCCCTTGGAGCGGTGCGCGGTCATCAGCCGGACGGCCTCCGGGCGGACGGCCCGCACGGTCAGGGTGTCGGCGGCGATGTCCTGGGCCTCGAGTTCGGCCAGCAACTCCAGGGCGCCCCGGTGCCCGGCGGACTGCTCCTCGGCCCGGGCCGCGGTGTCGAACAGCGCGCAGAGCGCGTCCAGGTCGCGGTCCGCGTTCCGTCCCGCCGGGCCACCGCCCCGGAGCGCGGCCCGCTCCAGGCGCTCCCGCCAGCGGCGCGCGCCGTCCCAGAGCTGCCAGAGCGCCTCCTCGGCGCTGCCGCCCCCGGCCAGCAGTTCGCGCACCTTGCGCAGCAGCGTCCCCAGCTCCAGCGCCCGCCGGGCGTAGGAGGGCTCCATCGCCACCAGCCGCTCGGGCTCGGCCAGCGCCTCCCGGATCAGCTCCTCCGCCGACCGCACCACCAGCGGGGTGTCCTCCGACGCTCCGTCAGGCCCCCGCAGCGCCTGCCGCTCCTCCTCCCGCAGCGCCCGCCCGAGCCGCCGCAGGTCGGAGCCGTCCAGTCCGCCGAGCGGCCCGGTCAGCAGCGCGTGCGCCTGCTCGGTGTCGCACGCCGCCGCCGGGTGCGCGCAGACCCGCAGGGCGGCGAGCAGCGCGGCCACGGCCGGCTCCTCGCGCAGCGGCAGGTCGTCGCCGTCGATCTCCAGCGGCACACCGGCCGCGCCGAGCGCCCGCCGCACGCCCGGGATGGACCGCGCACCGGCCCGGACCAGCACCGCCATCTCGCCCCAGGGGATCCCGTCCTCCAGGTGGGCGCGGCGCAGCAGGTCGGCGATCGAGTCCAGTTCGGCGCCGGGCGTCGGGTAGGTGTACACCTCGACCCGGCCGCCCTCCCGGGACGGCAGCAGCGCCCGGTGCTGGGCCAGCTTGTCGGCGGGCAGCCGCCCCATCGGCATCCGGCCGGTGAGCTCCCGGGCGGCGGCCAGCAGCACGGCGCCGGAGCGGCGGGAGACCCGGAGCACCTTGACCTCGGCCGGGCCGCCGTCGGCCTTGGGGAAGGCGGACGGGAAGTCCAGGATGCCGTTCAGGTCGGCGCCGCGGAACGCGTAGATCGACTGGTCCGGGTCGCCGACCACCACCAAGTCCCTCCCACCGCCCGCGAGTTGCCGCAGCAGACGGACCTGGGAGGGGTCGGTGTCCTGGTACTCGTCCACGAACACCACGTCGTACTTCTCGCGCAGCTCGCCGCCCACCTCCGGACGCTCCGCCAGCAGCACGGCGCGGTGCACCAGTTCGGCGTAGTCCAGCACCCCGCGCAGGTCGAGCACGTCCAGGTACTCGGCCAGGAAGTGCGCGGCGGCGGACCAGTCGGGCCGCTGCACCCCGGCGGCGAAGCGGCTCAGCTCCTCCCCGCCGAGCCCCAGCTCCCGGCTGCGCGCCAGCACCGCCCGGACCTCGTCGGCGAAGCCGCGGGTGGTCAGGCAGGCCCTCAGGTCCAGCGGCCAGTCGAACCTGCCCGTCCCGGCCCGGGCGTCCTCCGCCCCGCCGGCCAGCAGCTCACGGACCATCACGTCCTGCTCCGGCCCGGAGAGCAGCCGCAGCGGCTCGGCGTAGGCCTCGGGAGCCTGGTGCGCGCGCAGCAGCGCGTAGCAGAAGGAGTGGAAGGTGGTGGCCTGCGGAGTGGCCGAACCGTTGCCCAGCCGGGTCGTCATCCGGTCCCGCAGCTCCGCCGCCGCCTTGCGGCTGAAGGTCAGCACCAGTATCCGCTCCGGGTCGGTGCCGCGCTCGATCCGCCGCACCACCGACTCCACCAACGTGGTGGTCTTGCCCGTCCCCGGCCCCGCGAGCACCAGCAGCGGCCCGGCCCCGTGCTCGGCCACCACCCGCTGGTACTCGTCCAGCACGGGCGCCACCGGCTGCGCCAGTGCGTTGCGGACCAGACGGAACGGAGAAGCCATCCGACGAGCCTAACCGCCGTACGAAGATCGGGGGGCTGGCTCTCGGGCCGGGCCGGATCAGCGGGCGTCGTTGGGGTGCGTGCCTCGGCGCCGCCGAGGAAGGAGTCCATGCGGAGCATCGGCGACTGACGAGAAGGTGGCGAGGTGCGTGCCCCGGCGGCGCCCGCCCGGCCCGGCCCGAGAGCCAGCCCCTCAACCGCCGTCCCAGCGCGCCTTCTTGAGGTCCACCCTCGGCTCGCCGCCGACCAGCTTCAGCGGTGTGCCCTCCACCCGGTACTCCGGCAGCGCCCGGTGCTCGTGGCCCGGCAGCGGACGCCCGTCGGCCCGGATCACCCGCCACCAGGGGACCCCGGCCCCGTAGAGCGCCATCACCCGGCCGACCTGCCGGGGGCCGCCCCGGCCGAGGTACTCGGCCACGTCCCCGTACGTCATCACCCGGCCCGGCGGGATCCGCTCGGTCAGTGCGAGCACCGACTCGACGTACGCCTCGGGCTCATCCGGCGGCTCACGGTTCGTCACTCTGGCATCCTGCCAAACAGCACCGACAGCCGGAGCCCGTCCGGGGGATTCGCCGCGCCCGATGCGGACCCTGTCCCTCGCCGGTGCCCCCGGCATGCCACCATCTGACGGGGCGGTGAGTGGTGATACGAGGACAAGACCAGATGACCGGGACGGCAGACGTGGACGTGGAAGAGGGCCCGACGGAGCCCGCCACCTTCCAGCCGTCCGGCTCTCCCGAGCCGCCGGTGGGCACGACCGAGGGGGAAGAGGGAGTGGCCGAGGAGCCACCGAACGGCGAGCACGTCGCCGTCGACGAGCCGCTGCTCGCGGCCCGGGCACACCGACCGTCCGATCTGCTGAGGTTCCTGGCCGGCGTGCTCGGGATAGTGGCCCTCTTCCTGGTGGCCCGCTTCGCGGTCTCCACCACCTCGGGCCTGGAGACCGACATCTCCAAGAACGCCGAGCACATCCCGAGCTGGCTCACCACCGTCACCGGGCTGGCCGCCAGCATCGCGGTGCTCGCCGTACCGCTCTCCTTCGCGGTGGAGCGGCTGATCAAGCGGGACGGCCTGCGGGTCGCCGACGGCGTGCTGGCCTCGGTGCTGGCCTACGGGGTCTCGCTCGGCGTCGACTGGTGGGTGGCGGCCGGAGCACCGAACGAGGTGCGCAACGCGCTGACCCAGTTCCCGCCCGGTTCGCAGTCGCTGACCGACCCGGTGCACGGCTACCTGGCCCCGGTGATCGCCTACATGACCGCCGTCGGCATGTCGAGCAGACCGCGCTGGCGGGTGGCCCTCTGGTCGGTGGTGCTGCTCAGCGGCCTGACCGAGCTGGCCAGCGGCTACACCACCGTGCTCTCTCTCATCCTGACGGTGCTGATCGGCTGGTCGGTGGCCTACGCCACCCTCTACGCGATCGGTTCGCCGAACATCCGCCCCACCGGCCAGCACCTGCTGATCGGCCTGCGCAAGGTCGGCTTCTCCCCCTCGGTCGCGCACGTCGCCCCGGACGCCCCCGGCGGCACCCGGCGCTACTACGTGGAGCAGCTCTCCGGCCCCCCGCTGGACGTCCACGTGATCGACCGGGAGCAGCAGGCCTCCGGCTTCTTCTACCGCGCCTGGCGCCGCCTCAGGCTCCGCTCGGTGGCCGTCCGGCGCAGCCCGCAGTCGCTCCGCCAGGCCCTCGAACAGGAGGCCCTGATCGCCTACGCGGCCACCGCCTCCGGAGCCCGCGCCCCCCAGCTGGTGGCCACCTCCGAACTCGGCCCGGACGCCGCCATCCTGGTCTACGAGAAGCTGACGGGCCGTCCGCTGGACGAGCTGGTCGACGAGGAGGTCACGGACGAGGCGATGGCCTCGCTCTGGGAGGCCGTCGACGCCCTGCACCAGCGCCGCATCGCGCACCGCCGCCTCACCGGCGAGTCCCTGCTGGTGGTGGACGAGAAGACCGGCTACCTGGTCAACCTCTCGGGCGGCGACATCGCGGCGGGCGACCTCACCCTGCGGATCGACATCGCCCAGCTGCTCACCACCTTCGCCCTGCGGGTCGGCCCCGAGCGCGCGGTGGCCACCGCCAACCGGGTGCTCGGCGCCGACCGGGTGGCCGCCTCGCTCCCGCTGCTCCAGCCCGTCGGCCTGAGCCGCACCACCCGGCTCGACCTGGGCCGGCTGAACAAGGAGCGCAAGTCCACCGCCCAGGCGCTCGCCCTGGAGCAGGTGGCCTCCGGGGAGCGCACCCAGCAGCAGGCCGAGGAGGACATCGCGGTCGCCAGCGAGGACCTGCTCAGCCGGATCCGCGGCCAGATCCTCCAGGTCGTCCCGGAGGCCCCGCTGGCCCCCGAGAAGCTGGAGCGGCTCAAGCCGAAGACCGTCATCACGGTGGTGGCGCTGGCCTTCGCGGCCTACTTCGCGCTGACCGCGATCAAGCCCGAGAAGTTCAACCTGGACCAGATGCACTGGGCCTGGGCGGCCGCGGCACTGGCCGCCGCCGCGCTGAGCTACATCGCGGCCTCGATGAGCCTGACCGGCTTCGTGCTGGAGCGGCTGCCGTTCGCCCGGACCGTGGCGGCCCAGGTGGCCGGCTCCTTCGTGAAGCTGGTCGCGCCCGCCGCCATCGGCGGCATCGCGCTGAACACCCGGTACCTCCAGAAGGCGGGCATCCGCCCGGTCCAGGCGGTGGCCAGTGTCGGCGCCTCCCAGCTGGCGGGCCTGGCCGGGCACCTGCTGCTGCTCTTCACCTTCGGTCTGATCACCGGTCAGCAGCGCGAGGGCGAGTTCGGCGCCTCCCGGGCCCTGATCATCGGCGTGCTGAGCGCCGCGGTGCTCTCCCTGGTGATCGCCGCCGTCGCACCGCTGCGGCGCTTCGTGGTGACCAGGGTCCGCGCGCTGTTCTTCGGCGTGGTGCCCCGGATGCTGGACCTGATGCGGACCCCCAGCAAGCTGCTCACCGGCTTCGGCGGCATCCTGCTGCTGACGCTCAGCTTCACCGCCTGCCTGGACGCCTCGATCCGCGCCTTCGGCTACTCGATGAGCTTCTCCGCCGTGGCGGTGGTCTTCCTGACCGCCAACGCGGCCGGGTCGGCGATCCCGACCCCCGGTGGCATCGGCGCGGTCGAGCTGTCGCTCCTCGGCGGGCTGACCCTCGCCGGCGTCCCGCCCACCGTCGCCACCCCGGCCGTCTTCCTCTACCGGGCGCTGACCTTCTGGCTCCCGATCCTCCCCGGCTGGTTCTGCTACAACGTCCTCCAGCGCAAGGACGCGCTCTAGACGGGCTCCGGAGCACCGGGCTCGCGGACACCACGAGGGGCGGGCGGCCAGTGGCCGCCCGCCCCTCGTCCGTACGGTGACGGTCCGTCAGTAGGACGGCTTGTGCGGCTCGATCTGGTTGACCCAGCCGAGGATGCCGCCGCCCAGGTGGACCGCGTCGGAGAAGCCGGCCGACTTGAGGACGGCCAGCACCTCGGCCGAGCGGACGCCCGACTTGCAGTGCAGCACGATCTTCTTGTCCTGCGGCAGGGACTCCAGCGCGTTCCCCATCAGGAACTCGTTCTTCGGGATCAGCGTGGCGCCGGGGATCGAGACGATCTCGTACTCGCCGGGCTCGCGGACGTCGACCAGGAAGATGTCCTCCTCGTCGTCCTGCCACTGCTTGAGCTGCTTCGAGGTGATGGTCGAACCGGCGGCGGCCTCCTGGGCCTCCTCGGAGACCACGCCGCAGAAGACGTCGTAGTCGATCAGCTCGGTGACCGTCGGGTTCTCACCGCAGACCGCGCAGTTCGGGTCCTTGCGGATCTTGACCTGGCGGTAGTTCATCTCCAGGGCGTCGTAGATCATCAGACGGCCGACCAGCGGCTCGCCGACACCGGCCAGCAGCTTGATCGCCTCGGTCACCTGGATCGAGCCGATCGAGGCGCAGAGCACCCCGAGCACGCCGCCCTCGGCGCAGGACGGGACCATGCCCGGCGGCGGGGCCTCCGGGTAGAGGCAGCGGTAGCACGGGCCGTGCTCGGCCCAGAACACGCTGGCCTGGCCGTCGAAGCGGTAGATCGAGCCCCAGACGTACGGCTTGCCGAGCAGCACCGCGGCGTCGTTCACCAGGTACCGGGTGGCGAAGTTGTCGGTGCCGTCGACGATCAGGTCGTAGCCGGAGAAGATCTCCATCACGTTGTCGTTGTCGAGGCGGTCCTCGTGCAGGATCACGTTGACGTACGGGTTGATCTCCAGCACGGAGTTCTTCGCCGACTCGGCCTTGGAGCGGCCGATGTCCGACTGGCCGTGGATGATCTGCCGCTGGAGGTTCGACTCGTCCACGGTGTCGAACTCGACGATGCCGAGCGTGCCGACGCCGGCGGCGGCCAGGTACATCAGGGCGGGCGAGCCCAGGCCGCCGGCGCCGACACAGAGCACCTTGGCGTTCTTCAGCCGCTTCTGCCCGGCCATCCCGACGTCGGGGATGATCAGGTGGCGGGAGTACCGGCGGACCTCGTCGATGGTGAGCTCGTCGGCCGGCTCGACCAGGGGTGGCAGCGACACAGTGACTCCGATGGTCGTCAGTTCGGGGCTTGGCGGGCCACCGAAGTGGCTCAGCTACGCCAACAGTGTCACTCGACCGAGGTATTCCGAGACAGCAGGTCCGACTGGTGAGACACCCCTCGCCGGATCGTGGGACCACGCCGGATTCCCGCAACACCCCTGGTGGGAGCGGGCGGTGGAGGGTCATACCCGGCAGGCGGTCTCCAGCCAGATGTCCCCCAGCGACTCCTCCAGCGGCACCTGTGTCCGCCAGCCGAGACGGTCCCGGGCGGTCCTGGCATCGGCCTGCCGCCACTGCACCGGCTCGCCGCCCGGCCGGAACGGCGGGTACTGCGGCGGGTGGTCCCCGGCCGGCCCCGGCTGCCCCGGCAGCGCCGCCGGGCGGGCGTCCTCGCTGATGGAGCCCTCGAACCCGGCCGCCCGCAGCAGCAGCTGCGCACCGTCCCGGGCCCGCACCGCGTGGCCGCTACCGATGTTGATCACCCCGGTCGCAGCCGAGACGGCCGCCGACTGCACGGCCCTGGCCACGTCCCGGACGTCCACGAAATCCCGGTATCCGGACAGGTCCGGCATCCGCACCTGCCGCTCGCCCTGCTCCAGCGCCCGGCGCAGCCCCTCCGCCAGCCGCCCGAACAGCGAGGCGGCCGGCGAGCCCGGCCCCACCACGTCGAACACCCGCAGCACCGCCGCGTCCAGCCCGCTGGCCAGCACCAGCTCCGTCCCGGCCAGCTTGGACACCCCGTACGGGCCCGAGGGCCTGGGCTCGGCGTGCTCCGAGATCGGCACCCCGGCGGGCATCGGCCCGTACTCCGCCGCCGATCCGATGTGCACCAGCCTGGCCGGCTCCCGGCTGCGCCGGATCGCCTCGCAGACGGTGGCCACCGCCAGCGTGTTCGACCGGATCAGCATCCGCGAGCTGCCGTAGGTCGCGCCCGCACAGTTGATCACCACCTGCGGCGCCACCGCGTCCAGGAACCGGGCCAGCGCGCCCGGGCTCCCCGCCGTCAGGTCGAACCGGATGTCGGCCGAATCCCGCCGCCCCAGCACGGTGACCTGGAGGTCCGGTTCGTCCAGCAGACGCTCGGCGACGCGACGGCCGATGAAACCGTCCGCGCCCAACAGCAGCACCCTCATCTGGGGTGTCCTTCCACGAGATCCATTTGCAGAGAACAAGAAGTACGGGCGGGCCCGCCGTCACGGGTCGCGGTGCGCACCGGGGCGGCCCAGCACCAGCCACGCGTACGGCAGCAGCACGACCGCCACCGGCGCGCAGACCAGCAGCTGGGCGGCCTGGGCGCCGTGCTGAACGGCCGTCAGCACGGCCCCTCCCGCACCGGCCGCCACCAGACCCGCCAGCCCCGGGGCCGGGTGGCCGCCGCGGAGCAGGACGACCGCCGGGACCAGCACCGCCCCGAGGGCCGCCTGCCCGGCCCACTGCGCGCCGCCGGCCCGGTGCAGCGCGCCGTACAACAGGCCCCCGTCGCCGGCCGGCTGGGCAACGGTGAGCAGCACCAGGCCGCCGAAGCCGAGCGCGGCCACGGCCAGGGCGTGCAGCCCGACCGCGACCGGCAGGACGGGCCGCATCAGGGCCCGGAAGTCCGCGATCGTCCGCGCCGCACCGAGGTGCCCCCGGCCCACCTGCCGCAGCCACCCGGCCACCCACTCCACCGCCCCGGCCCCGGCCCCCGCCGCCAGCCCGAACACCACCCCGCCCGGCCCCCCGCCCACCACCGGCACCACCACGGCCAACGCCAACGCCACTCCGCCCACGAACGTGGCGACGCGGCTGGGGGCGCGAGGAACTGCGCGAGGCGGAAGAAGGAGACCCGTGTGCCGGGTACGGCGCCTCACTTGCACGTGGACGTCCGTACCCGGCAGCCCGCTCGGCGCCTCCCGCAGCGCGCAGTTCCCCGCGCCCCCGGGTTGACCGCCTCCGTCGGTGTGACCACCGCCCAGCAGCCCCGCGGGCCGCGTCGCCGCCCAGGCCAGCCACCCGCCGCACAGCACCGCCAACGGCCCCCGCGCCGCAGGCACCACCGCACAGCCCACCGCCAACCCCACCACCGGCAGCCCGTGCCGGACGGCACTGCGCAGCGCCGCCCCGGCCCGCGCCCGCCACACCCCGCCGGACACGGCGGCGGCGGCCCGCGGCGGGCGCCGCGGGACCCGGGCGTACAGCTCCTCCGCCAGCGAGAAGACGTCCGCGTGCCGGTACCGGGCCGCCTCTCCCGGCCCGATCCCGGAGTCCTCCAGCGCGGCCGCTATCTCCCACGCGTCCACCGCCTGCTCGCAGGTCCGCCGGTGACGCTCCATCAACTCCCGGACCGGGTCCCCCGTCTCCCCGACCATCAGACCGCTTCCTTCAACGGCTCCACGACCACGGCCACGTCCACCTCGGCGGCCGCCGTCGCGGTCTCCTCGCCCCCGACCGGCCCCGCCACCCAGTACTCGGCGGGCCGGGCGAACGGCCGCACCTCCGCCCGCGCCCCCTTCTTCTCCGCCCCGCCCGCACGCCCCGCCGCCGGGTACGCCGGGAAGCGCGAGACCAGCTCCAGGTAGACCTCGCGGAAGGCCGTCACCACCGGCTCCACCGCGAACCGTTCCTGCGCACGCAGCCGTCCGGCCAGCCCGAGCCGGGCCCGCCGCTCCGCGTCGCCGAGCAGCGCCAGGCAGGCCGCGGCCAGCGCCGCGGGGTCGCGGGGCGGCACCAGCAGCCCCGTCGGCCCGAGCACCTCCCGGGCCACCCCGACCTCGGTGGAGACCACGGCCCGGCCGCTCAGCATGGCGTCGGCGATCAGCCGGGGGCTGCGCTGGGCGAGCGCCGAGAAGACCACCACCTGCCCGGCTTCCCAGGCCTCGGCCGCGCCGCCCTCCGGCCGCCCCTCGAAGGAGACGGCCGCGTCCACCCCGAGCTTCTCCGCTATCCCGCGCAGGTGCGCCAGGTATCCGGGCGCGCCCTCCTCGCCGTACAGCCGCAGCCGCGCCCGCGGCAGTTCGGCCCGGACCTTGGCGAAGGCGTGCAGCACCAGCGCGGGGTCGCGCCCGGGCTCCAGCGCCCCGGCCCAGACCAGCACCGGCCGCTCCGGCTCCGGCCCGGCGGCCGGCCGCGCCACCGCCGGGGTGCCCTCGTGCACCACCCGGATCCGGGCCGGGTCGGCCCCGCAGCGCTCCTGCCAGCGCCGGTCGTAGTCGCTCCCGGGGGTGAGCACGGCGGCCTGGCGGTACGTCTCCTCGGTGAGCTGCCGGAAGAAGGCGATCAGCAGCGCCCGCACCGGCCACCGGTACGGCGCCGTGCGCCAGCTCCGGTACTGCTCGCGCAGGTGCAGCCCGTGCTCGGTGACCACGAACGGCACCCCGTGCAGCTGCTTGGCCACCAGGGCGGGCAGCGCCGCCGGGCCGCCGCCGACCACGTGGCACAGGTCGGCCCCGCCGAGCCCGTCCGCCCCGGTGCCGTACCAGCGGGCGGCGAGCGGCCGCAGGCACTGCTCCAGCAGGTCGGCCGCGACCAGCACGTCCTGGACCTGCGGCTGCCCGGCCGCGGTCTCGGCCCCGGGCGAGCGCCAGACCTGTTCCAGCACCCGCTGGGCCGGCCCGGAGGCCAGGAAGGCGGGCAGCGCGCCGTCCTCCCGGGCGAGCGCCGCCAGCCGGTACAGCGCGGGGCCGAAGGAGGCCCGCTCTCCCGGTATCACCAGCGAGCGCACCAGCGCCCGGTAGGCCTGCACGTACGGCCGCCGCCGGTGCAGTGCGGGCCCGCGGCCGCGGGGGCGCCGCCCCCAGATCGGCAGCTCGCTCACCGGCAGCAGCCCTCCCCCGGCCCCGCCGCCCCCGCCCAGCACGTACATCCGGAACTCGTGCTCGGCGAGCCCCTCGGCCAGCCGCCCGCACCAGCCGTCGGCACGGCGTGCGTACGAGTGGGAACTCTCGGTGATCAGGGCAATGCGCACGACGACCTCCAGGGCGCAGCGGTTCGTGTTGACCGGGTGCGGTTACGCGACGACGTCAGCCCACGTACCAGTACTCAGAACCCGCGCGGCTGCTCCGGGACCACCCGGAGGGGCCGCGCTCTCCCCCACACCTGTTCGGTCCGACACCACGAAGGTAGAACGAATCGCTGAGAACGCCGCCGCCCTGGGCGTGCGTGCCACCTGAACGAGTGAAACCGCGTGACCTCACCGCGCCCGGGCCGTTCTGCCGCGCCGCTGACTCCCCGTCAACAGCCCTGCCGGCCCGGGGAGATCGCAGGTCAGGCCACCGCCAGCAGCTCCCGCACGGCCCGCGCCACCCGCTCCGGGTGCTCCAGCATCGCCACGTGCCCGGCCTCCGGCAGCACCAGCAGCCGGGCGTCCGCGAAGGCCGCGCAGGCCCTGTGCGCCGAGCGGTACGAGACCAGCTTGTCCTTCAGCCCGTACACCAGCAGCACCGGCGCCTTCACCTGCGCCGCCTGCCGCCAGAGCGACTGGTCCCCGCGCTCGGTGTAGGCCGAGACGATCCCGCGCGCCGATCCGGCCAGCACCCCGAGCGCGTACGGCAGCCCGGACCGGCGGCGGTGCTCGGCCACCGCGCGGTCCCACTGCCCGGGCGGGACGGCGTCCGGGTCTCCGTAGACCAGCCCGAGCAGCTGCCGGGTGGCCTGCTCGACGTCGCCGCCCGGGCTGCGGGTGCGGCTCAGCAGGGCGGCCACCCCGGGCACCGCGAGCAGGCCGGTGGGCCAGGCGGTGCGCTGCGGGGGCAGCTCGGGCAGGGCCGGCGAGATCAGGGTGAGGCTGCGCACCAGGTCCGGCCGCAGGGCGGCCAGCCGGACGGCGACGGCGCCGCCCAGCGAGTTGCCGAACAGGTGCACCGGCCCGCGCCCGGTGGCCTCCAGGTAGCCGATCACCGCCCGGACGTGGCCGTTGAGCGACAGGTTCCCGTCCTGCGGGGGCATCGACCAGCCGAAGCCGGGCAGGTCCACCGCCTCCACGTCCAGCACGTCGGAGAGCTCGGCCATCAGCTCGGTCCAGTTGTCCCCGGAGCCGCCGAGCCCGTGCACGAAGAGCGCGGCCGGCAGGTCGGCCGACCGCTCGGCGGGCCCGTGCACCGCCAGCACCGCCCCCGGGACCTCCACGGTCCGCCCCGCGCCCGTCCCGTCCGCCACCCGCTGCTCAGTGCTCATGGAGCACGATCGTAGTGAGCGCGCGGGTGCCGGCCCAGCCCCCACGATCACCCCGCCACCGTCTCGACCTCTGGACAGCGCAGGTCGGCCCCGTATTGTGGGCTCCCGACAAGGGGTCCGAGGGGTAATTGATCGGCGCCCGCCCGGCGCGGATCCGGTTACCCAAAAGTAGAATCGGACTCCTCTGCAAGCCACGCACGGCACACCGTCCCCGTTCCCGGGCGTGCCGCAGACCGAGAAGTGAGGAGCGCCCGTGTCGGCCGTCCAGGAGGCTCAGGAGCGCCCGCGCGGCGCCCGCCTGCCGCGCAGCGCCCGCCGTGAACAACTGCTCGGTGCCGCGCAGGAGGTGTTCGTCGCCCAGGGCTACCACGCTGCGGCGATGGACGACATCGCCGACCGCGCGGGGGTCAGCAAGCCCGTCCTCTACCAGCACTTCCCCGGGAAGCTCGAGCTCTACCTGGCGCTGCTCGACAAGCACTGCGACGCCCTGGTCGACGCCACCCGGGACGCGCTCGCCGCCACCACCGACAACAAGCAGCGGGTGGCCGCCACCATGGAGGCGTACTTCAACTACGTCTCCAGCGAGTCCGGCGCCTTCCGCCTGGTCTTCGAGTCCGACCTGACCAACGAGCCCGCCGTGCGCGAGCGGGTCGAGCGGGCCGCCGACGCCAGCGCCACCCTGGTCAGCCAGGTGATCGCGGAGGACACCGACCTCCCCGACGCCGAGTCCAAGCTGCTCGCGGTCGGCGTCTGCGGCCTGGCCCAGATCACCGCGCGCTACTGGCTCTCGCAGAACCTGGAGATCCCGCGCGACGCCGCCGTCAAGCTGGTCGCCAGCCTCGCCTGGCGCGGCCTCAAGGGCTTCCCGATGCACCCGGGCGACCAGGGCCCGGAGTCCGCCGCCGGCTGACCGGAGTCCCGCGGTGATCGCGGGACCTTCGCCGCCGGGCCAGGCAGGTGCTCTATGGTGAAGCCGTAAGACGCGAAGGCCGCGAACGGCGGTTCGAGCGCACGGATGACTGCAAACCCGGAGGGACGGAAGCCGTGGAGGTCAAGATCGGCGTGCAGCACGCGCCCCGAGAGATCGTTCTCGAGAGCTCGCAGACTGCCGATGAGGTCGAGAGCGCGGTCGCCAAGGCGCTGGAGGGCACCACGAAGCTCTTCACGCTGACCGACGAGCAGGGCCGTCGCGTCATCGTCCCGGCCGAGCGCCTGGCGTACGTGGAGATCGGCGAGCCGAGCGTCCGCAAGGTGGGCTTCGGCACCATCTGACGCACCGGCAGCACCTGACGCTGTCTCAGGCGGACGGCCGCCCCTTCACCCGAAGGGGCGGCCGTTCCGCGTCCGGTGCGCGTACCACCCGTCCGCACTGGGTATGGCCCGGGTGGTACCCCCCGCCCCGGCCCCACACCTGGGAGGCAGCCCGTGGTCCTGCAGTCGATCGCCTTCGCCGTCATCGGACTGGTCGTCGCCGCCGTGGCGCTGACGCTGTTCGCCGACTACTTCCCGAATCCGAGGGCACTGACCGTCTGCACCGCGGTGGTCTCGGCCCTGATCGGCGGGGTGGTCTCCGGCTACGCCCTCGACCACCGGCTGCCCGGTCTGGCCCTGCTCTTCTCGGCGGTCAGCTCGGCGCTGCTGCTCTCGGTGCTGGCCCGCCCGGACCGGGCGGGCGGGCACGGCCGCCACCGGCACGCCTGAGGGCACCGGCGCCTGTCCGGTTCTAGGAGGCCAGCCCCATCGCGGCCATCCGCTTGGTGTGCGCCTCGGTGATCCGGTTGAACATCTTGCCGACCTCGACCAGGTCGAAGCCCTGCACCTCGGCGCCGCCGACCAGCAGGTTGGAGAGCGCGTCCCGCTCCGCCACCACCCGCTGGGCCTGGCTGAGCGCCTCGCCCATCAGCCGCCGGCCCCAGAGCGCCAGCCGGCCGCCGACCCGCGGGTCCTCCTCGATCGCCTGCCGCACCCGGTCCACCGCGAACTGGGCGTGCCCGGTGTCGGCGGAGACGCTGAGCACCAGGTCCCGGGTGTCGTCGTCCAGCCGGACGGCCACCTCGCGGTAGAAGTCGGTCGCGATCGCGTCGCCGACGTACGCCTTGACCAGGCCCTCCAGCCAGTCCGAGGGCGCGGTCATCCGGTGGAAGTTCTCCAGCGGCTCGACGAACGGGGTCATCACCTCGGTCGGGTCGGCCCCGACCTCGACCAGCCGGTCGTGCAGCTGCTGGTAGTGGTGGTACTCGTTGGAGGCCATCTTGGCCAGCGCGGCCTTGTCCACCAGCCCGGGCGCGAACTTGGCGTCCTCGGCCAGCCGCTCGAAGGCGCTCAGCTCGCCGTAGGCGAGCGCGCCGAGCAGGTCCAGCACCGCCGCCCGGTACCCCGGGTCGGCGGCCCTGGCCTCCCAGCCGCCGATGGACGCGGGAGCGTCGGAAGTGACGGGAGTGACGGAAGCGTCCAGCGGGGTGCCGTCGTCGGCGGCCTGAGTCTCCATTCCCGCCACCCTAGTGCCTCCCCCTCAACAGGCCCGGTCGGCACGGAGTAGGGCACGTCACGTGTTCGAGTCGTCGCCTGACTGTATGGTGGTAGTGAGGCCCGATGTATCCGGGCGGCACATGACGGTGCCGCGCAGGACACCGGGCGTTCACGTACGCGGATGCCCGGTCGGAGAGCCGATCGGCTCCGACCATGGCCCGGACTTCGGGCCCTGGCACCGCATCAGTGGCCGAGCGAGGGCCGCCGCGGACCGCGCCTCCCCCCGGCGCAAGGTCCCGCGCCGCGCCCCTCAAGGGAATCCTCCCCGACGCCGCCGCACCCCGCGCCCGGAACCGGGCCGCTCGGGTCGGCAGGGCACAGGGGCCGGCGCGGTTGTGCGACCTCGTGACGACGGGACGGGCTGCGACGCGGCCCGCGACCGGGCACGGGGCTGCCACGCCGCCTCTCTCGCTCTCGGCCCACCCACACGGAAGAGGCAGCACCCTGTCCACCACCGCTGAACCCACCAAGACCACCTTCCGGGACCTGGGCATCCTGGCCGAGACCGCCGAGGCCCTGGAGGCCGTCGGGATCGTCCACCCCTTCCCGATCCAGGAGATGACCCTGCCGGTCGCGCTGACCGGCCACGACGTCATCGGCCAGGCGAAGACCGGCACCGGCAAGACCCTCGGCTTCGGCCTCCCGCTGATCGAGCGGGTCGTCGTCAAGGCCGACGTGGAGGCCGGCCGGGCCACCGCCGACCAGCTCTCCGACAGCCCGCAGGCGCTCATCGTGGTGCCCACCCGCGAGCTCTGCACCCAGGTCACCAACGACCTGCAGACCGCGGGCAAGGTCCGCGGCGTCCGGGTCCTCGCCATCTACGGCGGCCGGGCCTACGAGCCGCAGGTCGAGGCCCTCAAGAAGGGCGTCGACATCATCGTCGGCACCCCGGGCCGTCTGCTCGACCTGGCCGGCCAGCGCAAGCTGGACCTCTCCAAGGTCCGCGCGCTGGTCCTCGACGAGGCCGACGAGATGCTCGACCTCGGCTTCCTGCCGGACGTCGAGAAGATCATCACCATGCTGCCGGCCAAGCGGCAGACCCTGCTCTTCTCGGCCACCATGCCCGGCCAGGTCATCTCGCTGGCCCGCCGGTACATGAGCCAGCCGACCCACATCCGGGCCACCGCCCCGGACGACACCGGCACCACCGTGGCCAACATCGAGCAGCACGTCTTCCGTGCCCACTCGCTCGACAAGGTCGAGATGGTCGCCCGCATCCTCCAGGCCGACGGCCGGGGCCTGGCGATGATCTTCTGCCGCACCAAGCGCACCGCCGCCGACGTGGCCGACCAGCTGACCCAGCGCGGCTTCGCGGCCGGCGCGGTCCACGGCGACCTCGGCCAGGGCGCCCGCGAGCAGGCGCTTCGCGCCTTCCGCTCCGGCAAGGTCGACGTCCTGGTCTGCACCGACGTCGCCGCCCGCGGCATCGACGTCGAGGGCGTCACGCACGTCATCAACTACCAGTGCACCGAGGACGAGAAGACCTACCTGCACCGGATCGGCCGCACCGGCCGCGCCGGCGCCTCGGGCACCGCCGTCACCCTGGTCGACTGGGACGACATCCCGCGCTGGCAGCTCATCAACAAGGCGCTGGACCTGCCGTTCACCGACCCGGAGGAGACCTACTCCACCTCGCCGCACCTCTACGAGCTGCTCAAGATCGCGCCCGGCACCACCGGTGTCCTGCCGCGCTCCGAGCGGACCCGGGCCGGTCTGAAGGCGGAGGAGATCGAGGACCTCGGCGAGACCGGCGGCCGCGGCTCCCGCACCCGCGGCGGCCGTCGCGGCGCCCCCGCCACCGAGGCCGCCCCGGCGGCCGAGGGCGAGGCTCCCAAGCGCCGCACCCGCACGCGCACCCGCCGCACCACCACCGAGGCCCCGGCCGCGGAGTAAGACCCGGAGGGCAGCGCCCTCGGGCCGCCGGAGGCGGCCAGGGGCGCGGGGAACTGCGCGAATCGGAAGACAACGACCCGTGTGCCGGGTACGGACAGCCACCTGCAAGTGAGCCTCCGTACCCGGCACACGGGTTTTTCCCTCCCGCCCCGCGCAGTTCCCCGCGCCCCCGGGGTAACCACCTTCGCGAGGAGCAGTGCCCTACGCTCTGCGGGGTGAGCACTCCCCCGTTCCTGAAGCTGCCCGTCTGCGCCGGTGCCGTCCGGCTGGCCACCTCCCGGGGGAGCTTCGCCGCCTTCGTGGGGGAACCGGCCGGGCCGGTCCGCGGCACCGCCCTGCTGGTCCCGGGCTTCACCGGCAGCAAGGAGGACTTCATCGCCCTCCTGGAGCCGCTCGCCGAGCGCGGCTACCGCACCGTGGCGGTGGACCAGCGCGGCCAGTACGAGTCCGAGGGCCCGGCCGACACCGCCGCCTACGCGATCGGCGAGCTGGCACTCGACGTGCTGGCCCTGACCGCCGCGCTGCCCACCGACGCCCCGCTCCACCTGCTGGGCCACTCCTTCGGCGGTCAGGTATCCCGCGAGGCGGTCCTGCGCGCGGACCAGCGCGCCCTCCCCTGGAGCTCGCTCACCCTGCTCTCCACCGGCCCCGGCGCGATCGACCCGCCGGAGGCGGCCCGCACCGGGCTGCTCGTCGACGCGCTGGCGGGCGGCCTGTCCCTCGACGAGATCTGGCTGCTGATGCAGGAGATGGACAAGGAGAAGGAGAAGCCCGCCCTCGACCCCGAGATCGCCGGCTTCCTGCACCGCCGCTGGGTGGCCAACCGCCCGGAGGCGCTGATCGCGATGGGCGGCCACCTGGTCGCCGCACCGGACCGGGTGGCGGAGCTGGCCGCCGCCGGGCTGCCGGCCCAGGTGGTCTCCGGCGAGCGGGACTACGCCTGGCCGGTCGAGGAGCAGATCGCGATGGCCGCCCGCCTCGGCGTCCCGCACACCACCGTCCCCGGTGCGCTGCACTCCCCCAACGCGGAGCAGCCCGCCGCGACCGCCGCGGTACTCGCCGGTTTCTGGGACCTGACCTGACGGAATGAGCCCGCGCCGAGGACGGCGCGGGCTCAGCACGGGCACCATTTCTTTAGTTCAGGTAATATTTGATTCTGTCCGGGAATCACCGAGCCCGGCGCCCGGTTGTAGCCCTCGAAGCACACCGGCGCCGATGCGCCGAAACCGGGACTTAACGGGCGGGCAACCGCCCGGATTCAGCAGTGCGAGACCGTACGTAGCAGGACAGCACCACACCCGGACGACGAAGACCGAGCTGTCACAAGGGCCCCACCCCGCGTGGGGCAGCGAAGGGAGCGACCCATGCGTTTCGAGATCCTCCGCCTGGACGACATCCAGGGCGCCGCCACCGACCGCCTGATCGCCGACGCGGACACCGTCCGCGAGTACGTGGAGCGCGCCGCCCGCACCGGCGAGCGCATCTACATCCGCCCGTGCAAGACGGCCTGACCGGCGCAGGGCCGGCCGACGCCGGATCCGACGCCCCGAAAGCAGCCGACGCCCCGCTCACCCCCACGGGTGACGGGGCGTCAGTGCGTCCGCGGACGGCCCCGGCGGGCCCGTCCGCACCGCCGGCCGCGCGGCCGGACGGGGCCCGCGCACGTTTGCCGGGCCCCTCGGCGGGACATCCCCCAACGGGGCAGCCCACCACCCCCCGGCGGAGCGGCACTCCATCCGGGTGATCGTCCTTGACGCGGCGCTCCGGGAGGAGGACCGTTGTCCGTCATGAGGGGCGAGCCAAGCTGCCCGAGGTGTGGCGCCCGGGTCCGCGCACCCGGTCTCTTCTCCGACACCTGGCAGTGTGACCAGCACGGCGCGGTCCATCCGATGCAGCCCGTGCTGCCGCCGAGCGTGGAGGCCCTGGGGGTCGCCGTCGCCCGTTCGCAGGTGCCCGTCTGGCTGCCCTGGCCGCTGCCGGTCGGCTGGCTGTTCACCGGGATCGCGCACGCGGGTGACGACGTGTCGGGTGCCCGCGCCACCGCCGTGGCCTGCTCCGGCCCGGCCCCGCTCGGCGGCTTCGGCGAGCTGGTGCTGGTCGCCGAGGAGCTGGGCGTCGGCCTCGGTGCCCGGTACGCGGGGCTGCCCGGGCCCGATCCGGGCGATTCGGTCTCGCTCTACAAGCCCGCCGACGCCAAACTGACCGCGGCCGGCCGGCCCACCCCGATGTTCCACGTGCCGAACGCGCCGGACGACCGCGCGGTGTACGTCGGCGAGGCGCGCGGGCTCTGGCTCTGGGCGATCGCCTGGCCCGAGCAGTCGGCACTGATGATGCACGACGAGCTGGTGCTCACCGACCTGCGGGACGCCGGCGCCGAGCTCGGCCTGCTGCCCTGCGGGGCGCCCTCCCCGCGGCTGCTGGGGTAGCCTGCGGCACCCCGGAGACGGCAGGTCGTAGGCTGAGCGCCCACGGCCCCCGGACCCGAGGAGCGATCACCCCGTGCGCATCGACCTGCACGCCCACAGCAACGCCTCCGACGGCACCGACTCCCCCGCCGAGCTGGTCGCGGCCGCCGTGGCGGCCGGGCTGGACGTGGTGGCGCTGACCGACCACGACACGGTGGCAGGGCACGCCGAGGCGGCCGAGGCGGTGCGCCGCAGCGGGACGGGGCTGACGCTGGTGCCCGGGGCGGAGCTGTCCTGCCGGACCGGCGGGATCTCGATGCACCTGCTGGCCTACCTCTTCGACCCGGCCGAGCCGGAGTTCGCGTCCGAGCGCGAGCTGGTCCGCACCGACCGGTTCCGCCGGGGCCGGGCGGTGGTGGAGAAGTGCGTGGAGCTCGGAGCGCCGATCAGCTGGGAGCAGGTGGAGCGGATCGCCGGGAACGGCAGCGTCGGGCGCCCGCACATCGCCAGCGCACTGGTCGAGGCCGGGGTGGTGCCGGACGTCTCGGCGGCCTTCACCGCCGACTGGCTGGCCAACGGCGGCCGGGCCGACGTGCCCAAGCACGAGACCGACCCGGTGACGGCCGTCCGGCTGGTCCGGGCGGCCGGCGGGGTGCCGGTCTTCGCCCACCCCGGCGCGGTGAAGCGCGGCCGGACGGTCTCGGACGACACGATCCGGGAGCTGGCCGCGGCGGGCCTCGGCGGCCTGGAGGTGGACCACATGGACCACGACCCGGAGACCCGGGACCGGCTGCGCGCCCTGGCCGCGGAGCTGGGCCTGCTGGCCACCGGCTCCAGCGACTACCACGGCAGCCGCAAGACCGTCCGGCTCGGCGAGCACACCACCGACCCGGCGGTCTACGAGGCCCTGCTGGCCCAGGCCACCGGAGCCGCCCCGATCACCGGCTGACCTCGCGTCAGGGCCGGGCCCCGCCGCGCCCCCTGACCTCGCGCCACGGCTCGACGGACCGGACAATTCGTCACATGAGCCGCGTACCGCCCCGGTCGACGGGCGCCCGCCGATGAGCTTCTTCGACCTCACGACCTTCGGATCGCTCTTCGTCACCCTGTTCGTGATCATGGACCCGCCCGGGACCATCCCGATCTTCCTGGCCCTGACCTCCGGCCGGGCGGCCAAGGTGCAGCGGAAGATGGCCTGGCAGGCCGCCGCCGTGGCGCTCGGGGTGATCACCTGCTTCGGGCTGTTCGGCCAGCAGATCCTGGACTACCTGCACGTCTCGATCCCGGCGCTCCAGGTCTCGGGCGGCATCCTGCTGCTGCTGATCGCGCTGGACCTGCTCACCGGCAAGATCGAGGAGCCGACCCAGACCAAGGACGTGAACGTCGCCCTGGTCCCGCTCGGCACTCCGCTGCTGGCCGGGCCGGGGGCGATCGTCGCGGTGATCCTGGCGGTGCAGGGGGCGGACGGCGCGGCCGAGGAGTTCTCGGTCTGGACCGCGATCCTGGCCATGCACGTGGTGATGTGGCTGACCATGCGGTTCTCGCTGGTGATCATCCGGGTGATCAAGGAGGGCGGCGTGGTCCTGATCACCCGGCTCTCCGGGCTGCTGCTCTCCGCCATCGCGGTGCAGCTGGTGGCCAGCGGTGTCTACGGCTTCATCAAGGACTACAGCTGACGGCCGGGGCCGACGGCCCGTCAGTCCAGCGCCACCCCGCGGCGCTCCGGGTCCCGCAGGTCGGTGCCGTGCCGCAGCCAGCGCTCCTCCAGCTCGGCCGCGCCGTGCACCCGCTTGTGCGCCGCCTCGTTGGGGGTCATCGGCAGCAGCGGGAGGAAGCGGACCGGCTCGGCCGGCTCCGGCAGCTCCAGGTCGGGCACCAGCCCGCCGGGCTCGCCGGTCAGCACCGAGGTGAACGGGGCGCCGGCCCAGAGCGGGGAGCCGAGGTCCAGCGAGGCGCCGGGGGCCACCACCAGGCCCTCGACCTGAGGGGTGGCGGCGAAGGTGGCCAGCGTGCGGAGCACGTCGTCGCGCCCCCCACGGACCGTCAGCACCAGTTCGGTGCGCGGCCCGCGGACCGGATCGGCGACCACCGCGGTGGGGTCGGTCATCGGCGCGGCCGACATCCCGAGGGTGACGTACCTCACCAGACCGGCCGCGTCCGGGCCGAAGCGCAGCACGTCGATCCGGTCCGCGCCGAGGAAGGTGACGGCGGCCCGGCCGGTCGGTTCGCCGAAAGTCGCCAGCAAGCGGGCCTCGACGGCGGCCAGCACGGCCGTGCGGGAGAGCTCGGCGGGGTCGTGGAAGTCGTGCGCCATGGGCAGACCCTAACGCCCGGTTGACAGCCGGGGCGCGTAGACCCCCAGCGCTGGCGGCCCGTCAACTGTTAGGGTATGGAGCTGGCCACTGGGGCATCACTCCACCTACAGGGCCACGACGTGAAGGAGGTGGTTGCGGTGGATACCAGCCGACCATGCAGTACCGGCAGCTCTGCCCGGCCGCGTCGCCTCCGCTCCGTCCTCGTCACCCTCGTCTGAGGCCCCTCTTCGCAGGGCCCCTCTCCGCAGGGCACCGTCCGATCGCCCAGCAGATCGGCCGAGCGAGCACCTGAGGCAGCGTCACGTCCGGCCGGGAGAGCACCTTCCCCGAAGCCGCAGGGTCCAAACCGCGCCCCAGCAAGGCAGCAGGACTTCTTCCACGGCTCCGGAAACACCGGCCTCGGCCGCTACGAACGTGCCGCCCGCTCCGCCGCACCACGGTCTGCCCACAGCTCCGCCGTGCGACGGTTTCCTGCCCGAGGAGCCCGTCATGTCGATGATCGACAACCTCCGTGCCGTCGTCCGCCCACGCCCGCGCCGCACCGCGCCCAAGTACGACGCCGCCACCGGCGACCAGGCCTCCTCGGCCGTGGTCGACTGCGCCGTCTACCTGGACGGCAAGCGGTCCGGAGCCAAGTGCAGCCCGCGCGAGGCGGCCCGCCAGGTCCGCGCAGCCCGGGAAACGGATGCAGGATCGTTCAGCTGGATCGGCCTGCACGAGCCCACCGAGGCCGAGTTCGAGGGCATCGCCCAGCGCTTCGGCCTGCACCCGCTGGCCGTGGAGGACGCCGTCCACGCGCACCAGCGCCCCAAGGTGGAGCGCTACGACGACGTGCTGTTCGCGGTCTTCAAGACCATCCGGTACGTGGAGCACGACGCGCTCACCCCGACCTCCGAGGTGATCGAGACCGGCGAGCTGATGGTCTTCGTCGGCCCCGACTTCGTGATCACCGTCCGGCACGGCGGCCACAGCTCGCTCACCCAGCTGCGCCGCCGGCTGGAGAGCGACGGCGGCGGCGAGCTGCTCGCCAAGGGCCCGTCCGCGGTGCTGCACGCCATCGCCGACCAGGTGGTGGACCAGTACCTGCTGGTGGCCGACCGCCTCCAGGCCGACGTGGACGACATCGAGTTCGACGTCTTCGCCAACAAGGGCGGGCGCGGCGCCGACGTCGGCCGGGTCTACCAACTCAAGCGCGAGGTGCTGGAGTTCAAGCGTGCGGTCACCCCGCTGCTGCGGCCGATGCAGCAGCTCTCCGAGCCCGGCCAGCGGCTGGTCGACCCGGACATCCGCAAGTACTTCCGCGACGTGGCGGACCACCTGACCCGGGTGGTCGAGCAGGTGCACGGCTTCGACGAGCTGCTCAACTCGCTGCTCCAGGCCAACCTGGCCCAGGTCTCGGTGGCGCAGAACGAGGACATGCGCAAGATCACCGCCTGGGCGGCCATCTTCGCCGTCTCCACCATGGTCACCGGCGTCTACGGGATGAACTTCGACTACATGCCGGAGCTGCACTCCAAGTACGGCTACCCGATCGTGATGGCCTGCATCGGGGTGCTCTGCGTCGGCATGTACCGGGGCTTCCGGCGCAACGGCTGGCTCTGACGGCCCGTCACGCCGCCGCGCCCGGTCAGTCGCGGCCCTGGCCCCGGACCACCAGGGCCAGGCCCGCCAGGATCACCACCAGCGCCGGGTAGGCCGCCACCGGCGGCAGCTGGCCCAGCCAGAGGGCGGCGATCAGCGCCGCACCCGGGGTCTCCAGCAGGATCGCGGTCGAGGTGACGGTGGGGCCGAGGGTGCGCACCACCCGGTTGCTCAGCGAGTGTCCGAGCAGCTGGGCGGCCACCATCAGCAGCGCGATCTGCCACCAGACCCCGGCGTCCCACCCGCTCATCGGGGTGCCGGCGGCCAGGCAGATGACCAGCAGCACCACCGCGGTGGTGGTGTAGCAGACCAGCGTGTACGCCGTGGTGCTGACGGTCCGCCGGACCTCCGCGCCGAGCAGCATGTACCCGGCCGCGGCCAGCCCGGCGCCGAGCGCCAGCGCGTCCCCGAGCAGGGCCCGCGGGGAGAGCGACATGTCGACCCCGGTCAGCACCAGCACCCCGGCGAAGGCCACGCAGGTGCCGATCCAGACCAGCCGGGGCGCGCGGTGGCCCATCAGCCGCATCAGCAGGATCGTCCAGAGCGGCGTGGTGGTGACCAGCGCGGTGGCCGAGGCCACCGAGGTCATCCGCAGGCTGGGCATCCAGAGCGCGAAGTGCAGCCCCAGCAGCACGCCGGCCGCCACCGCCAGCAGCAGCGCCCGGCGGCCGATCCCGCGCAGCTCGGCGCGGTGGCGCAGCAGCGCGTACGGGCCGAGCACGCCCACCGACATGACGTTGCGCCAGAACGCGATGGCCAGCGCGGGGGCGGCGGTCGCGGTGATCAGCGGGGCGGAGAGCGAGATGCCGGTGATCGAGACGGCCAGCAGCACCAGGTCCGTCCTGGGCAGCACGGCCCGGGCGGGCGCGGCGGCGGGCGCCTGGGCGGCGGTGACGGTCTCGGACCGGGCGGCGGGCACGGTGCTCCTCGGGGTGGTGCTCAGGGTGGTGCTCGGGTTTCGGCTCTTACCGTAAGGGCTGTGACGGCCGGACGGAACTGTCGTCCTGCCTGCTGGGACATCCGGCGGACGGCAAGCCGTACGCTGTCCGCCATGGAGCCCACGATCGCCGCCGACGACCTGCTGGACCGCGCCCTGCTGGAGGAGGCCGCGAAGAAGTCCGGCCTGCTCTGGGTCCGCGCCGACGGGCAGCCGCAGGCCAGGCCGGTCTGGCACGCCTGGCACGACGGCGCGGTGGTGGTGGTCGGCGACGGCGCCGAGCAGCCGCTGCACGGCCTGACGGCCGGTCAGGGCGCCGAGGTCACGGTGCGCAGCAAGGACAAGTGGGGCCGGCTGACCGCCTGGCCGGCCCGGGTCAGCGAGCTGGCCCCGGGCAGCGAGGCGTGGACGGGCGCGGTCGAGGAGCTCAAGGGCAAGCGCCTGAACGCCCCCGACACCGACACCATCGGCGACCGCTGGGCCCGCGAGTGCCGCGTGCTCCGCCTGGAGCCGGCGGGCGCCCTCTCCGAGAAGCCCGGCACGATGCCGGACGTCTCCCACCAGGCCGTCCCGATGCCCACGGACGCCACCACCCGCAAGCCCATCCCGGCCGGCCTCCCCAAGCTCCTCTTCAAGCGCTCCCGCTGACCCGCCCTCCGGGCGCCCGCCAGGGCAGCGGTCCGGCAGGGCAGCGGCCCAGGGGCGCGAGGAACTGCGCGAGTCGGAAGAACGAGACCCGTGTGCCGGGTACGGAGATCCACTTGCACGTGAGCGTCCGTACCCGGCACACGGGCGGCGCCACCC
>NZ_JBSGEL010000086.1:0-29559 GCF_053602875.1 Kitasatospora sp. NPDC004289
TCGTGGTCGGCGTGGACTTCGGCCACACCCACCTGCGGGTCGCCGTCGGCAACCTGGCGCACCGGGTGCTGGCCGAGGAGAGCGAGCCGATCGACGTGGACGTCTCGGCCCAGCAGGGCTTCGACCGCGCCGAGGCGCTGGTGGCCAGGCTGCTGGCGCAGGCCGGCTTCAAGGCCGAGAAGGTGATCGGGGTGGGCCTGGGCGTGCCCGGCCCGATCGACCAGGAGACCGGGGCGCTGGGCTCCACCGCGATCCTGCCGGGCTGGACGGGCATCGCGCCCGGCCGGGAGCTGGCCCAGCGCCTGGGCATGGAGGTGCACGTCGACAACGACGCCAACCTCGGCGCGCTCGGCGAGCTGGTCTGGGGAGCGGGCCGCGGGCTGACCGACCTGGCGTACATCAAGGTGGCCAGCGGCGTCGGCTCCGGCCTGGTGATCAACGGTCAGATCTACCGCGGCCCGGGCGGCACGGCGGGCGAGATCGGGCACATCACGCTGGACGAGTCCGGCCCGGTCTGCCGCTGCGGCAACCGGGGCTGCCTGGAGACCTTCGTCGGCTCCCGGTACCTGCTCAATCTCTTGAACGCCAACCACCCGGGCGAGCTGACCCTGACCAAGGTGGTGCAGCTGGCGCAGCAGGGCGACCTCGGCTGCCGCCGGGTGATCGCCGACGCCGGCCGGCAGATCGGCACCGGCGTGGCCACCCTGTGCAACCTGCTCAACCCCCGCCGGGTGATCCTCGGCGGAGACCTGGCCGAGGCCGGTGACCTGGTGCTTTCCCCGATCCGGGACTCGGTGGTGCGGTACGCGATCCCCTCTGCGGCACGCCAGCTCTCGGTGGTGCCGGGCACGCTGGGTGGCCGGGCCGAGGTGCTCGGGGCGCTCGCGCTGGTGATGAGCGAGATGGGCGAATCGGGCGCAATCCGGCAGACCACCACCGTGGGGGCCTGACTCCGGAAATCGCTCTCCAGCGTCCGATTGTGGCGAAGCCGAGGCCGAACGTGTCCGTTTGGTCTCGGCTTCGCCTTCATGAAGATAACGAAAGGGTTCGGATCGTCGTTCGCTTGGTTTTACTTATTGACGACAAGCGATCGCCGGAGGTTGACTCCCTCTCACCTCGCCGC
The DNA here is from genome assembly GCF_053602875.1 of Kitasatospora sp. NPDC004289. Taxonomy (NCBI): domain Bacteria; kingdom Bacillati; phylum Actinomycetota; class Actinomycetes; order Kitasatosporales; family Streptomycetaceae; genus Kitasatospora; species Kitasatospora sp. NPDC004289. The sequence goes on from NZ_JBSGEL010000086.1 coordinate 1,124, forward strand.
AACGTTGCGGCTCCGTCAGGGAGGCACCCCCCACCATGAACGCAATGATGCGTCGCGTCGTCATCGGTACCGCTGCCGTGTCGATGGCCCTCGGAATGGCCGCCTGTGGCAAGGCCGGTGACGACAAGAAGGACAGCGCCTCGTCGGGCGACACCAAGTCGATCGGCCTGCTGCTCCCGGAGAACGCGTCCTCCACCCGCTACGAGTCCTTCGACAAGCCTTTCATCGAGGCCAAGGTCAAGGCACTGTGCGGGGACTGCACCGTCAAGTACAGCAACGCCGAGGGCTCCGCCTCGAAGCAGAAGCAGCAGTTCGACACCCTGATCGCGCAGGGCGTGAAGGTGATCATCCTCGACGCCTTCGACGCCACCTCCACCCAGTCCTGGGTCAAGGAGGCCGCCGCGAAGGGCGTCAAGGTCGTGGCGTACGACCGTCTGGCCACCGGCCCGGTCTCCGCCTACGTCTCCTTCGACAACGAGAAGGTCGGCCAGCTCCAGGGCGAGGCCCTGATCGAGGCGCTGGGCGCCAAGGCCGCCGACGCCAACGTCGTGATGATCAACGGTGACGAGGCCGACCCCAACGCGGCCTACTTCAAGTCCGGTGCCAAGAAGGCGCTCGACGGCAAGGTCAAGAAGATCGTCTACGAGGCCTCCGGCGAGTGGAAGCCGACCATCGCGGGCCAGAAGATCGGCACCGCGATCACCTCGCTGGGCAAGGACGGCTTCCAGGCCGTCTACTCCGCCAACGACGGCATGGCCGCCGCGATCATCACCCAGCTGAAGGCCGCCGGGATCAACGTCCCGGTCGGCGGCCAGGACGCGGGCATCGACGCCATCCAGCGCCTCGTCTCGGGCGACCAGGCCTACACCATCTACAAGGCCTACAAGCCGCTGGCCGACTCGGCCGCCGAGCTCGCCGTCAACCTGCTCCAGGGCAAGGACGTCAAGGCCGTCGCCTCCTCCACCGTGGACAGCCCGACCGACAAGGGCATCCCGGCGAAGCTGCTGACCCCGAAGGTCGTCACCAAGGCGAACATCAACGACACCGTGATCGCCGACCAGCTCTACAAGGTGGCCGACATCTGCACCGCCGACTACGCCGCCGCCTGCGCCGCCGCGGGCCTGAAGTAAGTCCGGTACGGGCCGGCGCCCCTGACGGGGCGCCGGCCCCCCGCGCGGCGTGACATCCGACCGCCGCGCCCCCTCGACGTTTCTCGTACTACCCCTGGAGATGGTTCACGTGACAGGCGCACCCGTACTGGCGTTGCGCGGGGTCTCCAAGCGCTTCGGTGCCGTCCAGGCGCTCACCGACGTCCACCTGGAGGTCCACGCCGGAGAGGTCGTCGCGCTGGTCGGCGACAACGGCGCAGGCAAGTCGACGCTGGTGAAGACCATCGCCGGCGTCCACCCGATCGACGAGGGTTCGATCGAGTGGGAGGGCCGCGAGGTCCGGATCAACCGCCCGCAGGACGCCCAGGCCCTCGGTGTGGCCACCGTCTACCAGGACCTCGCGCTCTGCGACAACCTCGACGTGGTCGGCAACCTCTTCCTCGGCCGCGAGCTGAGGAAGTTCGGGACCCTGGACGAGGTCGCGATGGAGAAGCGGGCCAAGGAGCTGCTCGACACGCTCTCCATCCGCATCCCCAGCGTGCGCATCCCGATCGCCGCGCTCTCCGGCGGCCAGCGCCAGGTGGTCGCGATCGCCCGCGCCCTGGTCGGCGACCCGAAGGTCGTCATCCTGGACGAGCCCACCGCCGCGCTCGGCGTCGAGCAGACCGCCCAGGTGCTCGACCTGGTCGAGCGGCTCCGCGACCGCGGCCTCGGGGTCATCCTGATCAGCCACAACATGGCGGACGTCAAGGCCGTCGCGGACACCGTGGCGGTGCTCCGGCTGGGCCGCAACAACGGCTCCTTCCCGGTCGCCACCACCACGCACGAGGAGATCATCTCCGCCATCACCGGAGCCACCGAGAACGCCGTGACGCGGCGTCAGGCACGCATCGCGGAGGACGCCAAGTGAGCACCACCGACTCCACCACCCCGGCCCCGCCCGTCGACCCGCGCCTGCTGGTCCGTCAGCAGGGCGTCGCCGGCTACCTGGACGAGTTCAAGCGGAAGATGAAGAGCGGCGAGCTGGGCTCCGTCCCGGTCGTGCTCGGCCTGATCCTGATCGCGGCCATCTTCCAGGGCCTGACCGGCGACTTCCTGAACGCCGACAACCTCACCAACATCACGCTCTGGATCGCGGGCCCCGGCCTGATCGCGGTCGGCATCGTGTTCGTGCTGCTGCTCGGCGAGATCGACCTCTCGCTCGGCTCGGTGGCCGGCGTCTCGGCCGCGATAGCCGGCGTGCTGTCGGCCCGTCAGGGCGTCAACGAGTACCTGGCGATCCTGATCGCGCTGGCCGCCGGTGTCGCCATGGGCGCGCTGCACGGCTTCTTCTTCGCCAAGATCGGCGTCCCGGCCTTCGTGGTCACGCTGGCCGGCCTGCTCGCCTGGAGCGGTCTGCAGCAGTACGTGCTCGGCGACAAGGGCACCGCCAACGTGGTCAACGACGGCGTGATCGCCGACCTGGACCACTACTTCATCGGCGACGGCGACATCGCCGCCACCTGGATCTTCGCCCTCCTCGGCGTCGCGCTCTTCGCGGCCGGCCAGGTGCTGGACGCCCGCCGCCGCGCGGCCGCCGAGCTGCCCTCCCGCCCGATGAGCGAGATCGCCCTGCGCACCGGCGTGCTCGCGGTGATCGCGGTCGCCGCCGCCGCCATGCTCAACCAGAGCCAGGGCCTGCCGCTGCCGCTGGTGATCTTCCTCGGCATCGTGGTGCTGAGCGACTTCGTGCTCCGCCGCACCTCCTACGGCCGCCAGATCTTCGCGGTCGGCGGCGGCATCGAGGCGGCCCGCCGGGCCGGCATCAACGTGGCCTGGGTGCGGATCTCGGTCTTCATGATCTCGGCCGGCATGGCCGCCCTCGGCGGACTGTTCATCATGAGCCAGCAGGGGTCGGCCGACAAGGCGCTCGGCGGCGGCAACGTGCTGATGAACTCGATCGCCGCGGCCGTCATCGGCGGCACCAGCCTGTTCGGCGGCCGGGGCAAGACCTGGTCGGCGCTGCTGGGCATTCTGGTGATCCAGTCGATCATCACCGGCCTGGACCTGGTGCACGTCAACCAGTCGATCCAGTACATGATCACCGGCGCGGTGCTGCTCGCCGCGGTGGTCCTGGACTCGGTCTCCCGGCGGACCCAGAAGTCATCCGGTCGAGGTTGACCGTAAATCCGATCATGTGAGGCTCGGCACCCGAACCGTTCGGGTGCCGAGCCTCGTCATGTCGGTCAACACCGGTCAACCCCAGGCGCACTGACAAGCGTCCGCCAGGCGGACATTAGACTCGGGCAGTCCGGCCGTACGCGGCCCGAGAAAAAAATCGGAACGAGGAGGAACGGGTGGCCCTGCTGACCCGCATTCGGGGACCGCGCGATCTCGACCGGCTCACGCCCGCCCAGCTGGCCGAGCTGGCCGGAGAGATCCGGACGTTCCTGGTCGAGGAGGTCTCCAAGACCGGCGGACACCTCGGGCCGAACCTGGGCGTGGTCGAGCTCACCATCGCGCTGCACCGGGTCTTCGACTCCCCGCGCGACCGGATCATGTTCGACACCGGCCACCAGAGCTACGTGCACAAGCTGCTCACCGGCCGTCAGGACTTCTCCGAGCTGCGGATGAAGGGCGGCCTCTCCGGCTACCCGTCCCGCGCCGAGTCCGAGCACGACGTGATCGAGAACTCGCACGCCTCCACCGTGCTCGGCTACGCCGACGGCCTGGCCAAGGCGAACGAGCTCCAGGGCCACGGCGACCGCCCGGTGGTCGCGGTGATCGGCGACGGCGCGCTCACCGGCGGCATGGCCTGGGAGGCGCTGAACAACATCGCCGACGCCAAGGACCGCCCGGTCGTCATCGTCGTCAACGACAACGAGCGCTCCTACTCCCCGACCATCGGCGGCCTGGCCAACCACCTCGCCACCCTGCGCACCACCCAGGGCTACGAGCGCTTCCTGACCTGGGGCAAGGAGGCGCTGCAGCGCACCCCCGTGGTCGGCCGGCCGGTGTTCGAGACCCTGCACGGTGCCAAGAAGGGCCTCAAGGACTTCATCGCCCCGCAGGGCATGTTCGAGGACCTCGGCCTCAAGTACATCGGCCCGATCGACGGCCACGACCTGAACGCCCTGGAGTCCGCCCTCACCAAGGCGCGCGGCTTCGGCGGCCCGGTGATCGTGCACTGCCTCACCGAGAAGGGCCGCGGCTACCACGCCGCCGAGAACAACGACGAGGACCGCTTCCACGCGGTCGGCGTGATCCACCCCGAGACCGGCCTGCCGATCAAGAGCGCCGGCAAGGACTGGACCTCGGTCTTCGCCGAGGAGATGGTCGAGCTCGGCCGCGAGCGCCAGGACATCGTCGGCATCACCGCCGCGATGCTCCACCCGGTCGGCCTGGCCCCGTTCGCCGAGGCCTTCCCGGACCGGATCTTCGACGTCGGCATCGCCGAGCAGCACGCCGCCGTCTCGGCGGCCGGCCTGGCCACCGGTGGCCTGCACCCGGTCTTCGCGGTCTACGCGACCTTCCTCAACCGGGCCTTCGACCAGGTCCTGATGGACGTCGCCCTGCACAAGCTGGGCGTCACCTTCGTGCTCGACCGGGCCGGCGTCACCGGCACCGACGGCGCCTCCCACAACGGCATGTGGGACATGTCGATCTGCCAGGTCGTCCCCGGCCTGCGGCTCGCCGCCCCGCGTGACGCCGACCAGCTCCGCGCCCAGCTGCGCGAGGCGGTCGAGGTCGACGACGCGCCGACCGTGGTCCGCTACTCCAAGGGCACCGTCGGCCCGGCCGTCCCGGCGGTCGGCACGGTCGGCGGCATGGACGTGCTCCGCCGCGACGAGGACCCCGAGGTGCTGATCGTCTCGGTCGGCGCGATGGCCACCACCTGCCTGGCCGTCGCCGACCTGCTGGCCGAGCGCGGCATCGCCACCACCGTGGTCGACCCGCGCTGGGTCAAGCCGGTCGACCCGGCCCTGCCCGGCCTGGCCGCCGAGCACCGCCTGGTCGTCACGGTCGAGGACAACGGCCGGGCCGGCGGCGTCGGCTCGATGATCGCCCAGGCCCTGCGCGACGCCGAGGTCGACGTCCCGCTGCGCGACTTCGGCATCCCGCAGGAGTTCCTCGACCACGCCACCCGCGACCAGATCCTGGCCGAGATCGGCCTCACCGCCCCGGCCATCGCCACCAAGGTCGCCGACACCCTGGCCCGCTCGGGCGCCTCCGTCTGAGGTTGGTGGTCACCCCGGGGGCGCGGGGAACTGCGCGAGTCGGAAGGCGGCTCACCTGCAACTGACCCACCGTCAGCCAGTTGCAGGTGCTGCCGTTCCCCTGCGCGCAGTTCCTCGCGCCCCTGCGGGGCACTCCCGGGCGGGGCGCTCCGCGTGCGCACTGTCCGAAAATAATCCGTCGCGCCCGCGCAGTGCCGCGCGTCACACTTCTGTCGGATCGTCACATCGAATGGCCGGACCGGCACCGCCCCCGGCAGAGCCGCCCGGTAGGTTGTCCCTCGTGTCCGTTGCCCTGGCCCGTCAGTTCGCCGCCCTGACCGGGCGGCTGCCCGAGCGCGTCCGGACGGGCTACTGGACCAGACTGGTCCCGGTGCTCGCCGTGCTGGCGACGGTCACGCACATCCCGTCCTTCCTCCGCCCCGTGTGGAGCCCGGACGAGGGCTACCTCGCCACCCAGGCCCGCATGCTGGCCGACGGCGGCGTCCTCTACGACACCGTGGTGGACCGCAAGCCGCCCCTGCTGCCCTGGCTGTACGAGGCCTGCTTCGCACTCTTCGGCTCGGCCTCGCTCTGGCCGCTCCGCACCCTGGCGATCGTCGCCCACCTGGTCACCGCGATCCTGCTGGCCTCGATCGCCCGCGGCCGCTGGGGCAACCGGGCCGGCGGCGCGGCCGGCGCGCTCTACCTCCTGGTCTCGATCGGCCTCTCCCCGGAGGACACCCAGGCGGCCACCTTCGAGGTCTTCATGCTGCCCGCGATGGTGGCCGCGTTCCGGTACGCCGAGCGCCGCCGCTGGCTGGCGGCCGGGATCGCGGTGGCGCTCTGCTCGCTGACCAAGCAGACCGGCGGGGCGGTGATGCTCCCGGTGCTCTGGATGCTGCTCCAGGACGCCCGGCTGCGCGGGGTGCGCTGGCAGCCGGCCCTGTTCAAGATCTGCTTCGGCTTCGCGCTGCCGATAACGCTGGTCGCGGTGATCCTCACCAATCCCAAGGGCTTCCTCTTCTGGGTGGTGACCGGCAGCGGCGACTACGCCTCGCTGGGCGGCGCCTGGCTCCAGATGACCGGCCGCGCGCTCGGCAACTCGGCCATCCTGCTGGCGGCCGGCCTCGGCTTCCTGGCCCCGGTCGGCCACCGCCTCTGGCTGAGGCTGCGTCACCGCGCGCTGCCCTCGCCCCGGGGCGAGGAGCACGGATCGAGCTCGGACCTCTGGGTCTGGCTGCTCTCCTCGGTGGTCGCGGTCTCCACCGGCTTCCACTTCTTCGGCCACTACTACCTGCAGCTGATGCCCCCGCTGGTGCTGTTGGGCACCGGCGCGGTGGCCACCTCGAAGATCCGCTGGAGGCCCGTACTGGTCTACAGCTCGGTCGCGTCCTTCGCCTTCTGCGCCCTCGCGGTCTTCTGGCCCGGCCAGCGGATGGACCACACCAGCCAGGTCGCCAGCACCATCGCCGAGCAGACCACGGCCAAGGACACCGTGCTGGTCTGGGGCATGCACCCGGAGCTCTACTGGCTGGCCGACCGACGCCCCGTCACCCGCTACCTGACGGCCGGCTTCCTCACCAACTTCAGCGGCGGCAAGGACGGCAAGGACGTCGGCGAGCAGTACAGCATGGCCGACGCCTGGCAGACCTTCGACCAGGAGCTGGCCACCAAGGGCCTCCCCGAGATCGTGGTCGACGACTCCGGCCGCTCCCCGTACCAGCCCGTCCACATCCCGAAGATCGAGAACCTCCTCGACACCCGCTACGAGGTGGTCGGGGTCAACGCCGACACCGTGATCTACCGCCTCAAGCGGTGAGCTCCAGCATCTTCCTGCTCCGCTTCGAGGGCGGCGAGCCCGCCGACCTGGACTCCGAGCGGTTCCTGCGGCTGACGCAGCCGTACGTCGTGGACGGCGGTCCGGGGGAGGGGTTCAGCCGGATCCGCACGGAGGACGGGGGCGAGGCCGACCTGTACCACCGGGACGGGCGCGGAGGCGTGACGATCACTCACTTCACCAGGGGCGAGGTGCTCGGGGTGATCGCCCGGCTGGCGGTGGCCCTCGGGGCGGTGATCGTCCCCCAGGACGGTCCGACGGTGTTCTTCCGGGAGGAGGACCGCGCTCAGCTTCCGGTGGCGCTGCGGGACGACGCGGTCGTCACCGAGCCCACGGCCGGGGCCCTGCTGGCGGCGCTGGAGGGGCGCTGAGGCGCGGTCAGCTCGGCGGCCACGGTGAGCAGGACTGCGGCGATCTCCAGGGCGCTCTCGCGGCGTTCGTCCGGGTCCTGGCCGGAGCGGGCGGAGACCTCGGCGAGGTGGAGCCGGGCGGCGGTGGCGAGGTCGCGTTCGACGGCGGCGACGGTGCGCCAGCGGCTGAGGAAGTCGTGCACGGGCACCAGGCTGTCGGTGCCGAGCGCCCGGGTGAAGGCCTGGTCGCGCTCGCGCTCCAGCTCCAGCAGGCGGTAGGGGGCGACGGAGGTGATGACGGCCCGGATCGCCGCGAAGGAGGCTTCGTCCAGCGGGGCCGGTTCGGCGGGGGCGGTGATGGTGCTCATCGTTCTGGTCCTTGCGTGTGCGGGGTCGCGTCCGGCGGTGCCAGGGCCCGGGCCAGGGCCGTCCACAGGCGGTTGGCCGGTGGGTACGGCAGCATGTCCTCGGCGTAGTACCACCAGAAGTGACCACCCAGGTAGCGCGGTGCGGTGACCGGCAGGGTGTAGTAGTGGGTGAGCTGCTCGGCCTTCTGCTCCTCCGTGGCCCGCCGGTCGGCGAGGCCGTTCTCGCCGAAGCCCACCCGCGCGTGCGGGAAGAGGCCGGCCAGTTCGGTGAAGACGGAGTCCCACTCGGCGAGCGGCGGGCGGTAGCCGTTGCATTCGTCCTCGTAGTAGGAGACCAGTACCCGGTCCAGGCCGTCCCGGAGCTCCTGCGGCAGGTGGGCCCGGGCCCACGGCAGCATCTCGTGCTCCGGGTCCTCGGCGCAGCCGGGGTTGTAGAAGAGGGTGAGGGCGGTCCGCCCGCCCGCCGCGACCACCTGGCGGTAGGCGTCGGTCACCTTGGCGGTGACCTGCTCGGCGGGGCCGAGCCAGCCGCCGTTGACCTCGTTGCCGACCTCCCAGAGGTCGATCTGCCCGCCGAAGGCGGACAGCAGGGCGGCGGTGCGGTCGTGGTACTCCGTCAGGGAGGTACCGGCCACCGCGCTGGAGTCCATCGGCAGGCCCATCAGGTAGCCGACGGGATGCAGGGCGGCCACCGCCTCGGCGTAGCCGGCCGGGTCGGTGCCGCGGTCGAAGACGATCCGCGCGGTCGGACGCTGCGGCAGGTCCCGTAGCGAGGCGGTCAGTTGGGGCAGCCGGGAGACGTCGTCCAGGGTGACGCCGTACAGGGTGTCGGGCAGCGTCCGGGCCGGGGGAGTGGTGCCGGGCGTCGTGGTGGGCAGCCCGGCGGGGGCGGAGCAGGCGAGCAGCAGGCCGACGCAGGCCACCGCGAGGGTGAGGTGGCGACGGCCGCTGCGCATCGGAGGTGCTCCCTACTCGACGGTGACGGACTTGGCGAGGTTGCGGGGCTGGTCGACCTCGTGGCCCTTGGCGGTGGCCAGCTCGCAGGCGAAGACCTGGAGCGGGACGGTGGCCACCAGCGGCTGGAACAGGTCGTGGGTGGCCGGGATCCGGATCAGGTGGTCGGCGAAGGGGGTGACGCTCTCGTCGCCCTCCTCGGCGATGACGATGGTGCGGGCGCCGCGGGCGCGGATCTCCTGGATGTTGGAGACGATCTTGTCGTGCAGCACTGAGCGCCCGCGCGGCGAGGGCACCACCACGATGACGGGCAGGCCCTGCTCGATCAGGGCGATCGGGCCGTGCTTGAGCTCGCCGGCCGCGAAGCCCTCGGCGTGCATGTACGCCAGCTCCTTGAGCTTCAACGCGCCCTCCAGCGCCACCGGGTAGCCCACGTGCCGCCCCAGGAACAGCACCGCGTGCGCGTCGACCAGCGAGCGGGCCAGCGCCCGCACCGGCTCCATCGTGTGCAGCACCCGGCCGACCTGGGCGGGCGTCTCGCCGAGCCGGCCGATCAGGTCGGCGGTCTCCGGAGTGCCGCCCCGGGCCTGGCCGAGGTGGAGGGCGACCAGGTAGCAGGCGACCAGCTGGGTGAGGAAGGCCTTGGTCGAGGCGACCGCGACCTCCGGCCCGGCGTGGGTGTAGAGGACGGCGTCGGACTCGCGCGGGATGGTGGAGCCGTTGGTGTTGCAGATCGCCAGCACCTTCGCGCCCTGCTCGCGCGCGTGCCGCAGGGCCATCAGGGTGTCCATCGTCTCCCCGGACTGGGAGATCGCGATCACCAGCGTCCGCCGGTCCACGATGGGGTCCCGGTAGCGGAACTCGCTGGCGACCTCCACCTCGCAGGGCAGGCGCGTCCAGTGCTCGATCGCGTACTTGGCGATGGCCCCGGCGTGGTACGCCGTGCCGCAGGCGACGATCACCACCTTCGCCACGTCCCGTACGTCCAGCGTCAGTTCATCGAGTGTCAGCTGCCCGTGGGCGCCGATCCGCCCGAGCAGGGTGTCCGCCACCGCCTTGGGCTGCTCGGCGATCTCCTTCAGCATGAAGTAGTCGTAGCCCCCCTTCTCCGCCGCCGAGGCGTCCCAGTCCACGTGGTACTCCCGCACCACCGCCGGCCGCCCGTCGAAGTCCGTCACCGACACCCCGTCAGAACGCAGCTCCACCACCTGGTCCTGCCCCAGCTCCACCGCCTCCCGGGTGAACGCGATGAACGCCGCCACGTCCGAGGCCAGGAAGTTCTCCCCCGCCCCACGCCCCACCACCAGAGGCGAGTTCCGCCGCGCCCCCACCACCACACCCGGCTGGTCCGCGTGCACCGCCACCAGCGTGAACGCACCCTCCAGACGCCGGCACACCACCCGCATCGCCTCCGCCAGATCCCCCGCGAACACCTCCCCCAACAGATGCGCCACCACCTCGGTGTCCGTCTCCGAGCGCAACACGTGCCCGCGGGCGGCCAGTTCGGAGCGGAGGGCGGCGAAGTTCTCGATGATCCCGTTGTGCACCACCGCCACCCGCCGGTCGTCGTCCAGGTGCGGATGCGCGTTCAGGTCCGTCGGACCGCCGTGCGTCGCCCACCGGGTGTGACCGATGCCGACCGCGGCTTCCGGCAGCGGTTCGTCGGCCAGGGCCTTGCGCAGGTTGACCAGCTTCCCGGCCCGCTTGCCGGTGGCCAGCCCGCCCGCGGCCTGGACGGTGATCCCGGCCGAGTCGTACCCCCGGTACTCCAGCCGCTCCAGCCCGTCCAGGACGACGTCCAGGGCCGCGCGTCCCCCTGTGTAACCCACGATTCCGCACATCGGAACCAGAGCCTCTCGGTAAAAGGGTCCCGGTCGCCGGCCCGGACGAGCGGGCCGGCAACCGGGCTGGTGCTCCGTCAGGGAGCGAGGACGGTGGCGGGGGAGGCGAAGGTGTAGCCGAGCGCCTTGATCCCGTTGACGGTCTGCTGAAGGGCGCTCAGACCGTAGGACGGGTGGTAGAAGAAGCTGGCGTAGCCGTCCCGCACCACCAGGTTCAGCTTGGCCGAGTTGATCATGTCGGCCGGCAGCCTGGGCGGGTTGTTGTTGGACATCTCGGGCTCGTAGTTGCCGAGGTTCTCCGGCAGCACGGTCTCGCCGTAGACGTCCCGCACGGGGTACGGGAAGAACTGGCCGATGAGCATCGAGTAGTCGATCGGCTTGCCGCTGAGCACGCCGCCGAAGTACAGCGAGCGCTCGTAGCGGGCGGCGAACCGCGGTTCGATGGCCCGGTAGTCGACGGCGGAGCCGGCGTAGTGCGGGAACTCGAAGATGGTCGGCACCGGCAGGCCGGAGAGGGTGAACTCCAGGGCGGCCGAGTTGATCCGGTTCAGCGCGTAGGTGCTGGAGTCGTTGGGCACGGGGCCCTGGTGGATGACCCAGTCGGTGTTCTGGCACGGGGCCCGGAACTGGTACGGCGGGTACTGGGTCACCGAGCACTGGGCCCGGTAGAACTCGAAGTCGTCACCGCTGACGCCGTCGTACGGGTTGGCGATGTTCGAGTACTGGTGCGTATAGCCGTGCATGAGCATCGTGCCGCCGTTGTTGATCAGCGACCTGATGGCCGTGATCATCGCGGGCGTCCGGGAGAGCCGCACGGTCTCCGCCCGGCCGTTGTTGTAGGTGCCCTTGGGGTCGGTGTAGACCGGGATGACACCGAAGCTGAACGGGATGTTCTGCGACTTCAGCCACTGGCCCATGGCGGTCAGCGCGACCGGGTCGTCGGCGGGGCTGATGTCCTCCAGCCGCACCATCGCCCGGTGCCGCTCGGCCGTCTGGGGCGCGAGGGCGTCGAAGAGCAGGTCGCTGAAGATCATCACCCGGTCGTTGGCGCTCACGTAGGAGAACGGGACGTCACCGATGTAGGTGAGGTTGTTCGAGCGGACCGCCCACGGGACGGTGGCCCCGGTGGAGTCGGTGGAGGAGGCGAGCACGTTCACCTTCGCCGGGTCGGTGATGGTCTCGCCCAGCACGCCGCCGCCGTTGAGCGGGTCGCGGCTGAGGCTCTGGCCCTTGTAGCCGACCGAGGTGATCGAGTTGTAGTTGAAGTAGGAGTTGGTCGGGTCCCAGCCGTAGGCGGCCGAGAAGTTCGCGGGGCCGACCTGGTTGGCAAGGTTCCAGATGTTGTCGTACAGCCAGATCACCGGCTTGGTCGTGCTGGTCACGTCCGTGTAGAAGGACGTCGGGATGCCGTCCGGGATCGGCTGGCCGTTGGTGTCGTTGGCCCCGTAGTAGGTGGAGCCGAAGTAGACCGTGGCCGAGTAGTTGTTGACCTCGCCGGGCTGGTACTGGGAGACCGGCTTCGGCGTCACGCTGCCGAAGTGGCCGGCCAGGTTGGCGGTGGTCATCGCGTACAGCTCGCCCAGGTGTCCGTACGGGCCGGCGGTGTCGTAGAGCACCAGCGTGCTCTTGCCGGTGTTCGGCGGCGGGTTGGCCGGGGCCTGGGCCAGGGCCTGCGGGAGGGCCTGGAGTTCGGTGGCCTTCTTCAGCTTCTGATGGGGATTCAGCTTCCGGTTCTTGTCGGCCTTCTTCTGTTCGGCACCGAAGGCGGCGCCGAGGTCGGTCGGGCCGCGGTCCTGTTTCTTGGACTCCTGGGACTTCTTCTGGTCGGGCGGCGCTTTCGCGGAAGCGGAGTCGACCGGGAGGAATCCCACGCTGAGGACGAGGGCGAGTGCCCCCACGATCGTCGTCCGGCCCCGCTTACGGCTCATTGAATGCACAGGCATGACAGCCCCTGGCGATGTGTGTTCAAGCCATGGATACGGGAATGCCCGGCGGCGTTCTCTCCCGGCGTCTCTACACAGAAGGCCGGCTGGCGCGCGGAACGGCACCGTAGAACCGGCCTGGAGTCGCGGGGATCTGGCGCTGACGCGACGTCAACACCGTCCAGCCGCAGCACAGGCGGTACACCCGACACTGGCACCGGCGCGGGTGGGTGTCAATCCCTTCCCGCGAGTAGCAAAGGATGGAATTCATTCATTGAAGGTCCACCCCACCCGTGTTAAATTGTTCGTGAAAGTCCCCATGGGGCGCGCGAAGATCCGAGTCGGCAGACGGTCGCCTTTCCCGGCTCGGGGAGTGAATGGCGAGACCGACCCCTCCACCGCGAGCGCGAGAGCCGTGTCATCGGCCGGCATCCGGTCGCATTCCGCCGGGGTTGATCTCCCATGTACGTGAACTGCGGAGCCAGCAGCGGAGTCTGCTTCAGTGCGGCGTCCGTCCTGCCCTCCGGCGCCTCCGGGTCCGAACTGGCCCGACTGCTGCTGGAGATCGCCGGTGCCGGCTTCGGCCTGTACGTCGTGGTCGGCCTGGTCCTGCTGCTGTACGGCCTGGTGGTCCGCCACCGCCGTTCCCGGCGGGGCCCGGCCGAGCCCCACGCGGTGCCGTCCGAGGTCACCGGGGCCACCGCCGTCCGACGGGGTGCGTCGTGCTGACGGCCGTCCTGCTCGGACTCTCCACCGCCGTCATCGTGACGGCGCTGGCGTACAACACCGGGATGTTCGTGCTGTCCCGGCGGGTCGTCCGGCCCACAGCGACGGACGACCCGCACCGCCGGCGGTACGTCTTCCTGATGGCCTGCCTCAACGAGGAGCGGGTGCTGGCCGAGAGCCTGCGCCGGCTGATGTCCCTGCCCCGGCAGGACGTCCTGGTGCTGGTGGTCGACGACGCCTCGGACGACCGCACCGCCGAGATCGTCCGCGCCGCGGACCCGTCCCGGGTGCTGCTGCACCAGCGGCACCTGCCGAACGCCCGCCGCGGCAAGGGCGCGGCGCTCAACGACGGCCTGCGGTACCTGGGTTCGTCCGGTCTGCTGGCCGGCACCGACCCCGAGGACGTGGTGGTGTGCGTGCTGGACGCCGACGGCCGGCTGGAGCCCGGCGCGGTCGACCAGGCCGACCGGTTCTTCGACGACCCGGCCACCGGCGCCGTCCAGATCGGCGTGCGGATGTACAACCGCGAGGACCGGCTGCTCTGCCGGATGCAGGACATGGAGTTCGTCGTCTACACCGACGTCTTCCAGTCCGGGCGCCGCCACATCGGCAGCGTCGGGATGGGCGGGAACGGGCAGTTCATGCGCCTCAGCGCGCTGCGCTCGCTCGGCCCCGAGCCCTGGAGCGACCGCCTCACCGAGGACCTCGACCTGGGCATCCGGCTGCTCGCGGCCGGCTGGCGCAACGAGTACTGCGCCACCGCCGCCGTGCACCAGCAGGCCGTGCTCGCGGTCCGCCCGCTGGTCCGCCAGCGCTCCCGCTGGTTCCAGGGCCACATCCAGGCCACCCGGCTGGTCCCGATGGTGCTCCGGGAGATCCCCGGCCGGGCCGCCGCGGACCTGGTCTACCACCTCTCCAGCCCGGCCCTGCTGCTGCTCACCTCGCTGCTCCCGCTGGCCTTCCTGGCCGGAGCCGTCGGCTTCCTCACCGACTCCCTCGCGGCGGGCCACAGCACCTTCTCGCCCTACTGGCTGATCCCGCTGTACCTGCTCGCCTTCGCCCCCGCCTACGCCTACGCGCACGTGTACCGGCAGCGGGAGGGCGAACTCGGCTGGTGGCGCTGCCTCCTGCTGGCCCACCTCTTCGTCGGCTACGGCTACCTCTGGTTCGCCGCCGGCTGGTGGGCCGTCGGCCGCACCGTCCGAGGCCGCACCGGCTGGCTGAAGACCGCCCGGACCTGACCCCGCGTCAGCGGCTGGTCCCCCCGGGCACCCCCTCTGTCCGACGCGTCGCGCCGTGCTCCCGCCGGAGCCGGCCGGCCCGTGCCTTCCGCTGCCCAAGTAGGTCACCATGTCCGAACCGCTGCACGTCAACGGCTCCCACCGGCCCAACGGCTCGGCCCGGCTCGACGGCCCGGCCCCGCTCAACGGCTCCGCCCCGCTCAACGGCTCGGCCCGTCCGGCGGGCTCCCCCCGGCTGCGTGCCGCGGTGGTGCTCGGCACCCGGCCCGAGGCGGTCAAGCTCGCTCCCGTGGTCCGGGCCCTGGACGCCTCGCCCCACTTCGAACCGGTGCTGGTCAACACCGGCCAGCACCGCGAGATGCTCGAACCCATGCTCCACCGACTGCACCTGACGGCCCGTCACAGCCTCGACGTGATGCGCGACAGACAGCAGCTCTCCGCGCTCACCGCCCGCCTGGTCGAGGGCCTCGGCGAGGTGCTGCGCTACGAGGAGCCCGACCTGGTGATCGTGCAGGGCGACACCTCCAGCACCCTGTGCGGGGCGCTGGCCGCCTTCTACGAACGGATCCCGGTCGCCCACGTGGAGGCCGGGCTGCGCAGCGGCGTGCTGGACGACCCCTTCCCGGAGGAGCTCAACCGGCGCCTGGTCTCCACCATGACCCGCTGGCACTTCGCCCCCACCGAGCGGGCCGCCCACCGGCTGCGGGCCGAGGGCGTGCCGCCCGACGCGGTGCACGTCACCGGCAACACCGTGATCGACAACCTGCTCTGGGTGCGCCGCCGCCACGTCGGCCGCTCCGCCTTCCGCACCGGCCGGCGCGGCGTGCTGGTCACCCTGCACCGCCGGGAGAACCAGGGCGACCGGATGCGGATGATGGCCGCCACCCTGCAGCGGCTGGCCCGGCGCGGCGACGTGGAGATCCTGCTCCCGGTGCACCGCAGCCCCGCCGTCCGGGACGTGCTGGAGTCCGCGCTCGGCCACGAGCCGCACGTCACCCTCACCGGGCCGCTGGACTACTTCGACTTCACCGCCTCGCTGGCCGCCTGCGAACTGGTGCTCACCGACTCCGGCGGGGTCCAGGAGGAGGCGCCCAGCCTCGACAAGCCGGTGCTGGTCCTGCGCACCACCACCGAACGCCCCGAGGTGGTCACGGCCGGCGCGGCCCGCCTGGTCGGCGTCGAGCCCGACGCCATCCACGCCGCCGCCAACGCGCTGCTGGACGACCCGGCCGACTACCAGGGCATGGCCGCCGCCCCCAGCCCCTTCGGCGACGGCTACGCCGCCCGGCGGATCGTCGAGCGGCTGACCCAGGACTGCGTCGGACCGCTGCCCCACCAACTGCAGCCCGACGTCTCGCTGGTGGACTGGTGACCGTGGCCACCGGCCAGCCGCCGGTCAGGGAGGCCGGCCCCGCCCCGCCCGGCCGGCCGAGGGGCCTGCGGACGGCCCTGGTCGCCGTGCTGCTCGCGCTGGCCGCCGTCGCCGCCTCCGTGCTGGCCGGCCCGGCCCGGCCCGGCTTCACCACCTGGCCGGAGGGCTCGGTGCACGGGCCGTGGGTCGCGGTCTTCAACGGCGAGGGCACCGTCGGGGCCCGGGGCGACCTGCTGGTCCTGGCCCCGCGCCCGGCCACCGTCCCGGACGAGACGCACGCCGCCCTGGTGGTCTCCACCGAGACCCGCTCCGACCTCACCCTGAGCCTGGGCGTGCGCACCGCCGAGCAGCTGCGCACCCCGACCCCCAACACCTGGGAGACGGCCTGGGTGGTCTGGCACTACACCGACCCCCGGCACTTCTACTACCTGGCCCTCAAGCCCACCGGCTGGGAGCTCGGCAAGGAGGACCCGGCCTACCCGGGCCACCAGCGCTTCCTGGCCACCGGTCCGCCGCAGTACCCGGTCGGCCGCTGGCACACGGTGGAGGTCCGCCAGCGCGGCGACACCGTCACGGTGCTGGTCGACCGCCACCGGCTGGTCACCTTCACCGACACCGAACGCCCCTACCCGGAAGGCAGGTACGGCCTCTACACCGAGGACGCCCGGGCCGAGTTCCGCCACGTGGTGGCCGGCTAGAACCGGTCGGACAGAGCCGGTCGGACGGGCTCCGGGAACGCCGAAGGGCGGCACCCCCCGCACAGGGGTGCCGCCCGACGGTGCGTCAGGACGTGCTGACTACTCCGGGACCGAAGCCAGGCCGGGAGCCAGGAACTTCTTGCCGTTGACCCGCTCGGAGACGCCCTCGCGGTCCAGGTACGGGGTGATCCCGCCCAGGTGGAACGGCCAGCCGGCACCGGTGATCATGCACAGGTCGATGTCCTGCGCCTCGCCGACGACGCCCTCGTCCAGCATCAGGCCGATCTCCTGCGCGACGGCCTCCAGGGCGCGGGCGCGCACCTGCTCCTCCGTCAGGACGGAGTCGCCGAAGGTCAGCAGCTCCAGGACCTCGGGGTCGAGGACCTGCTTGCCGTCCTCCCAGACGTAGAAGCCGCGCTTGCCGGCCTTGACCACCCGGCCGAGGTTCTCGGAGACCGAGAACCGCTCCGGGAAGGCGCCGTGCAGGGTCTCCGACACGTGCAGCGCGATGGCCGGGCCGACCAGCTCCAACAGCGCGATCGGGGACATCGGCAGGCCGAGCGGCTTGACCGCGGCCTCGACCGTCTCGAACGAGGTGCCCTCGTCGATGATCCCCTGGATCTCGCCCATGAAGCGGGTCAGGATGCGGTTCACCACGAACGCCGGGGCGTCCTTGGTCAGCACCGCGGTCTTCTTCAGCTTCTTGGCGACCGCGAAGGCGGTGGCCAGCGAGCCGTCGTCGGTCTTCTCGGCCCGGACGATCTCCAGCAGCGGGAGGATCGCGACCGGGTTGAAGAAGTGGAAGCCGACCACGCGCTCCGGGTGCTGGAGCTTGGAGGCCATCTCGGTGACCGAGAGCGAGGAGGTGTTGGTGGCCAGGATGGTGGTCGGCGAGACCACCGCCTCCAGCTCCGCCAGCACGTTCTGCTTGACGCCCATCTCCTCGAACACGGCCTCGATCACGAAGTCCGCGTCGCCGAAGGCCACGGCCTTGTCCAGGTGACCGGAGACCAGGCCCTTGAGCTTGTTGGCCTTGTCGTTGCCGATCCGGCCCTTGCCGAGCAGCTTGTCGATCTCGGCGTGGACGTAGCCCACGCCCTTGTCGATCCGCTCCTGGTCGATGTCGGTCAGGACGACCGGCACCTCCATCCGGCGGGCGAACAGCAGGGCCAGCTGAGAGGCCATCAGACCGGCGCCGACGACGCCGATCTTGGAGACCGGGCGGGCCAGCGACTTGTCCGGGGCGCCGAACGGGCGCTTGGCCCGGCGCTGCACCAGGTTGAAGGCGTACAGGCCGCTGCGCAGCTCGCCGCTCATGATCAGGTCGGCCAGCGCCGCGTCCTCGGCGTCGAAGCCGGCCTGCAGGTCCTGGTCCTTGACCTGCTGGATGATGTCCAGCGCCTTGTAGGCGGCCGGCGCGGCGCCGCTCACCTTGGCGTCGGCGACCCAGCGGCCCCAGGTGACGGCGTCGTCCCAGGCCTTGCCCCGGTCGAACTCCTCGCGCTCGACGACCACGTCGCCGTTGAGGACCTTGGCGGCCCAGCCCAGGGACTGCTCCAGGAAGTCGGCCGGCTCGAAGATCGCGTCCGCGATGCCGAGCTCGAACACCTCCTTGCCCTTGAGCTGCTTGTTCTGCGCCATCGAGTTCTCGACGATGACCTTGACGGCCTTCTGCGGGCCGATCAGGTTCGGCAGCAGGGTGCAGCCGCCCCAGCCGGGGACCAGGCCGAGGAAGACCTCGGGCAGCGAGAACGCCGGGACGCCCGAGCTGACGGTGCGGTAGGTGGCGTGCAGGCCGACCTCGACACCGCCGCCCATGGCCGCGCCGTTGTAGAACGCGAAGGTCGGGACCGGCAGCGCGGCGATCCGCTTGAAGACGTCGTGGCCGCCCTTGCCGATGGCCAGCGCGTCGCTGTGCTCCTTGAGCACCTCGACGCCCTTGAGGTCGGCGCCGACCGCGAAGATGAACGGCTTGCCGGTGATCGCGACGGCCTTGACCGCGCCCTCGGCGGCCTCCGCCTCGACCTGGTCCAGCGCCTCGGACAGCTTGGCCAGCGAGCCCGGGCCGAAGGTGGTCGGCTTGGTGTGGTCGAAGCCGTTGTCCAGGGTGATCAGCGCGATCCGCCCGGCGCCGTACGGCAGCTCCAGGTGGCGCACGTGGGCGGTGGTGACGACCTCGCCGGGGAACAGCTCGGCGGCGCGCTTCAGCAGCTCAGTGGTGCTCATGGTCACTTACCACCCTCGAAGTGCGGGTTCTCCCAGATGATGGTGCCGCCCATGCCGAAGCCGATGCACATGGTGGTGAGGCCGTACCGGACGTCCGGGCGCTGCTCGAAGCGGCGGGCCAGCTGGTTCATCAGGCGCACGCCCGAGGAGGCCAGCGGGTGGCCGAACGCGATGGCGCCGCCGTACGGGTTGACCCGCTCGTCGTCGTCCGCGATGCCGTAGTGGTCCAGGAAGGCCAGCACCTGGACGGCGAAGGCCTCGTTGACCTCGAAGGCCTGGATGTCGTCGATCGTCAGACCGGCCTTGGCCAGCGCCTTCTCGGTCGCCGGCACCGGGCCGATGCCCATGACCTCGGGCTCGACGCCCGCGAAGGCGAAGCTCACCAGGCGCATCTTGACCGGCAGGCCGAGCTCCTCGGCGACGTCCTCGGCCGCCAGCAGGGAGGCGGTGGCACCGTCGTTCAGACCGGCCGAGTTGCCCGCGGTGATGTTGCCGTGCGGACGGAACGGGGTCTTGAGACCGGCCAGGCTCTCCATGGTGGTGCCCGGGCGCATCGGCTCGTCGGTGGTGGCCAGGCCCCAACCGGTCTCGCCGATCTCGGAGTTGGTGTTGCGGATCGCGATCGGCACCAGGTCCGGCTGGATGTCGCCGTTGACGTAGGCCTTGGCGGCCTTCTCCTGGGAGCGGACGGCGTAGGCGTCGCAACGCTCCTTGGTGATGTGCGGGAACCGGTCGTGCAGGTTCTCCGCCGTCATCCCCATGAACAGCGCCGACTCGTCGACCAGCTTCTCCGAGACGAAGCGCGGGTTCGGGTCCACGCCCTCGCCCATCGGGTGCCGGCCCATGTGCTCCACGCCACCCGCGACGACGATGTCGTACGCGCCGAAGGCGATGCCGCCCGCGGTGGTGGTGACGGCGGTCAGCGCACCGGCGCACATGCGGTCGATCGCGTAGCCCGGGACGGACTTCGGCAGGCCGGCGAGCAGCGCGGCGGTGCGGCCGATGGTCAGGCCCTGGTCGCCGATCTGGGTCGTGGCCGCGATGGCGACCTCGTCGATCCGCTCGGTCGGCAGGTTCGGGTTGCGGCGCACGAGCTCACGGATGCACTTGACGACCAGGTCGTCGGCGCGGGTCTCGTGGTAGATGCCCTTCGGGCCGGCCTTGCCGAACGGGGTGCGGACGCCATCGACGAAGACGACGTCCCTCGAGGTACGAGGCACGGGGCTCTCCTCCAGGGGACACGACAGGTGGGTGCAGACCTCGACCCACGACGGGGAGGCGGCGCTGCTTCACCGGCCATGCTACCCGCCGGTAACTACCTTGCCCATAGCTCTGGGGCATGTGTCCTCGGTCACCAGACCCGGGGCGCACGGCAGGGCAACGACCCAGGGGCGCGGGGAACTGCGCGAATCGGGAGGCGGCTCACCTGCAACTGAATCCTCGTCAGCCAGTTGCAGGTGCTGCCGTTCCCCTGCGCGCAGTTCCTCGCGCCCCTGAGCGCTTGCAACTGGTCCTCGTGTCTAGGCCTCCGGTTTGGGGACCTTGGCTTCGGCGAAGGCCTTGGCGACGGCCGCGCCGATCACCTCGGTCTGCCACTTGCGGGCGCCGAGGCGGCGGAAGGCCGCGATGACCGAGTCGGTGTCGGCGGGGACCGGGGGCTCCCAGGAGACGCGGCGGACCAGGTCCGGGGTGATCAGGTTCTCGGCCGGCAGGTGGTGCTGCTCGGCCAGTGCCGTGACGGCGGCCCGCGCCCCGGAGAGCCGGGCGGCGGCCAGCGGGTCCTTCTCCGCCCAGGCGCGCGGCGGCGGCGGCCCGTCGTGCGGCGCGGTGGCCGGCGGCAGCTCGTTCTCCGGGATCTCCCGGGCCCGCTGCAACGCGGCCAGCCAGAGGTCCAGCTGACGGCGGTTCACCCGGGGGCCGAAGCCCTGCACGGCCTGCAGCGCCGGAGCGTTCAGCGGCATGGCGAGCGCGGCGTTGACGATCGCCGCGTCGGAGAGCACCCGGCCCGGCGAGACGTCCCGGTCGCGGGCGGCCTGGTCGCGGGCCAGCCAGAGCTCGCGGACGGCGGCCAGCTGCCGGCGGCGGCGGACCTTGTGCAGCTGGGAGGTGCGGCGCCAGGGGTCGGTGCGCGGCGCCGGACGCGGCGCGGCGGCGATGGCGGCGAACTCCTCGCGGGCCCACTCGAGCTTGCCCTGGCCGTCCAGCTCCCGTTCGAGTGCGTCGCGCAGCTCGACCAGCACCTCGACGTCCAGAGCGGCGTACCGCAGCCACGGCTCGGGCAGCGGGCGGGTGGACCAGTCCACCGCCGAGTGCTCCTTGGCCAGCGACAGCCCGAGCACGCTCTCCGTCATCGGGCCGAGGCCGACCCGGGGGAACCCGGCGATCCGGCCGGCCAGCTCGGTGTCGAAGAGGACCTTCGGCCTCATCCCGACCTCGGCCAGGCAGGGCAGGTCCTGGGTGGCCGCGTGCACGACCCACTCGGTGTCGGCGAGGGCCTCGCCGAGCGCGGAGAGGTCGGGGCAGGCGATCGGGTCGATCAGTGCCGTGCCGGAGCCCGCGCGGCGGAGCTGGATCAGGTACGCGCGCTGGCCGTAGCGGTAGCCGGAGGCCCGCTCGGCGTCGACGGCGACCGGGCCGGTGCCCGCCGCGAAGGCGGCGACGGTCGCGGCGAGCGCGGTCTCGTCGGCCACCACGGGTGGGAGCCCCTCCCTCGGCTCGAGGAGCGGGACCGGGGCTGTCTCTTCTGGGGTGGCTACGGCGTCGGTCACCCACCAAGGGTACGACGCCCTCCGCATCCGGGTAGGCCCCCGGACCAGGCAGGTGGTCGCCCGGGGCCGCGGAAGTGGTCATGCCGGGGGCGCGGGGAACTGCGCGCGGTGGAAAGGCAGCACCAGCGACTGGCTGACGGCGGTTCAGTTGCAGGTGAGCCGCCTCCCGGCTCGCGCCCCGCGGCGGAGCCGCACATCAGCAGAGCCTCGCGCCCCCAGAGGCATCACCACTCCCGTCGGTAACCCTGAACAACGAGAGGGGCCCGGAGGGGAAACGTTCCTCCGGGCCCCGAGCTGGGGTGATGGGGGTGACGGGGCGTCAGTGGATGATGCCGGTGCGGAGGGCGACGGCGACCATGCCGGCCCGGTCGCCGGTGCCGAGCTTGCGGGCGATCCGGGCCAGGTGGCTCTTCACGGTGAGGGCGGAGAGCCCCATCGCGACGCCGATCGCCTTGTTGGACTGGCCCTCGGCGACGAGCCGGAGCACCTCGACCTCGCGCCCGGACAGCTCCCGGTAGGTGGTCGGCTGCACGCCCGGCGCACCGGGAGCGCCCGGAGCCCCGTGCGGCGCACCCGCCGCACCCGGCATCCCGGGCATCCCCGGCCGCCGCATCCGCCCGGCGAGACCGCCGGCGCCGATCGGCAGCCCGGGGCGGCCCGGCATGGCGAGGTTGGTGCGGGTGCCGGTGACGACGTACCCCTTCACGCCGCCCGCGAGGGCGGAGCGGACCGCGCCGATGTCGTCGGCGGCGGACAGGGCCAGGCCGTTGGGCCAGCCCGCGGCGCGGGTCTCGGCGAGGATGGTGAGGCCGGAGCCGTCGGGGAGGTGGACGTCGGCGACGCAGATGTCGCGGGGGGTGGAGACCCGGGGGCGGGCCTCGGCGATCGAGGAGACCTCGATGACGTCACGGACACCGAGCGCCCACAGGTGCCGGGTGACGGTGTTCCGGACGCGGGGGTCGGCGATGACCACCATGGCGGTGGGCTTCGTCGGACGGTAGGCGACCACGCTTGCGGGGTGTTCGAGAAGGACCGACACCGTGCCTCCTGGGGGAGTGGCGGAGGCCAGCTCCTGGTCGCCGCCTCTGGCCGATGGGGGCGCTCGGAGTGTTCCGCGTTTGGAAAGGGTCACAGACACCTTCGGCATCAACCGTGCCCGGCTTTAGCGAAAGATCACGATCTAGTGAGTAACAATACGGACAAATCGCGCAGGTGACTGATGCGACATGCCCTGAAATCGCACAGAACGCGACATGTTCGGGACCTGTCCGGGCGGATTCGGACGGTCAATTGACAGCAGGCAGCAGGGGATTCACTCTGCGTCAGCCCTGGGGGTGGTGCTGCGCCGACGAACGACGGCGACCCGTCAGTGGGAGCGCGGGCGTCGCCGGGCGGGCATCGGGACCACTCCGCCGAGTGACGGGGCGTCGGGCAGCGGCAGCGGCGCGGGGGAGGCCGGAGGCAGGCCGGCGCAGCCGCAGAGCAGGTCGGCCCAGGCCGCGAGGTGCCGCTCGAAGCGGCCGTCGGCCGGGGTCCAGGAGGCCCGGACCTCGATCTCGGTGGAGGTCTCCCGGTCGGCGAGCGCGCCGAAGTACTGGGAGGTGCCCCGGGTCACGGTGCCGCCGGCCTCGGCGTGGGCGGCGCCGTGGGCGTACAGCGCGTCGGTCAGCCAGGCCCAGCCGACCTCGGAGAGCATCGGGTCGTCGGCCATCTCGGGTTCGAGCTCGGCCCTGGTCAGCGAGACGAGGCGGAACTCGCCGCGCCAGGCCTCCTGTCCGGCCGGGTCGTACAGCAGCACCAGCCGTCCGTCGGCCAGTTCCTCGCCGTCCACCTCGACGGTCGCGGTCAGCGCGTACGCGAACGGGGCCATCCGCTTCGGTGCCGGTGCGGGGGAGAGCTGCACCTCGGGGCGCAGCCGCGCGCCCGCCAGGGCCTCCACCGCAGCACGGAACTCCACCGGAGCCGACTCCTTGCCTGTACCGCCACCCTGCGCTGGGTGCCCGCCGACCGCTGCCATGACCGAGAGCCTAGGTCGGGCGGGCCCGTTGGCCGAGTCATTTCGGCCGGTGTGGCGTGACGGTTGTCGGACTGTTCGTCAGCTGACACCCGGTGAGGTGTCCGGCCTGTCCGTTTCGTGCGAACCGACGACCTCCGGCGGACGGCCGGGGCCGGGCAGCGTGCGAAGATTCGGGGTGTGAGTGAGACAACCGCTGCCCAGTCCGGTCAGGCCGCCGCGCACCGAGGCGCCGCGTACGACTCCGCCTTCCTCCGCGCCGCCCGCCGCGAGCCGGTGCCGCACACGCCGGTCTGGTTCATGCGTCAGGCCGGGCGCTCGCTGCCCGAGTACCTGAAGGTGCGCGAGGGCATCCCGATGCTCGACTCCTGCATGCGGCCCGAGCTGGTCAAGGAGATCACCCTCCAGCCGGTGCGCCGTCACAAGGTCGACGCGGCGATCTTCTTCAGCGACATCGTGGTGCCGCTCAAGGCGGTCGGCATCGACGTGGACATCAAGCCCGGTGTCGGCCCGGTGATCGCGGACCCGATCCGCACCGCCGCGGACCTGGAGCGGCTGCGCCCGCTGGAGCCGGACGACATGCCGTACATCACCGAGGCGGTCGGCCTGCTGGTGGATGAGCTGGGTTCCACCCCGCTGATCGGCTTCGCCGGGGCGCCGTTCACCCTGGCCAGCTACCTGGTCGAGGGCGGTCCGTCGAAGAGCCACGAGAAGACCAAGGCCATGATGTACGGCGCCCCGGAGCTGTGGGCCGGGCTGGTGGACCGCCTCGCCGACATCACTGCCGCCTTCCTGAAGATCCAGATCGAGGCCGGCGCCTCGGCCGTCCAGCTATTCGACTCCTGGGTCGGCGCGCTCGCCCCGGACGACTACCGCCGCTCGGTGATGCCGGCCAGCACCAAGGTGTTCGACGCGGTGGCCGGCTACGGCGTGCCGCGGATCCACTTCGGCGTCGGCACCGGCGAGCTGCTCGGCCTGCTCGGCCAGGCCGGCGCGGACGTGGTCGGCGTCGACTGGCGGGTGCCGCTGAACGTGGCCGCCGAGCGGGTCGGCCCCGGCAAGGCGCTCCAGGGCAACCTCGACCCCGCCGTCCTCTACGCCCCGACCTCCGTGGTGGAGACCAAGGCCCGCGAGGTGCTGCACGCCGCCCAGGCGATCGGCGGCGACACCGGCCACATCTTCAACCTGGGCCACGGCGTGATGCCGAGCATGGACCCGGACGCGCTCAGCCGCCTGGTCGCCTTCGTGCACGAGGCCAGCCAGCGCTGACCCCTCCGTACGGCGTGACCCGCCTGACGGCCCGACCCCCGTGACGGGCCGTCAGGCGGGAGCTCACTCCTCGCCCGGCTCCCGCGCGGGCGGAGCCGAGGCGGTCGGGGCCGACCACGGGTCCTCGTCCGGACGCGGCGGCAGGGCGGAGGGCCGCACGGCGGGCCGCCTCCGGGCCGCCCGGCGGCGCAGCAGCAGGCCCAGGTAGCCGAGCGGGCCCAGCACCAGCAGGAACGGCGCCAGCGCGGCCAGCACCATCAGCAGGCCCTTCACCACCGCCACCAGGGCGTCCCAGCCGCCGCTCAGCGCGCCGCCGACGCTGCCCCAGAAGCCCTTCTCCTCCTTCGTCCTCACCGGCTCCGGTGCCTTCGCCGGCGTGACGACCTGGAGCGTGATGGTGGAGAGCGAGGTGCGCGCCGAGAGCTCCTGCTGCCGCCGCTGGAGCGACTCCAGGTCGGCCTCGCGGCGGTTGAGCTCGCTCTCCAGCGAGACGATCTCGGCCAGCGACTTGGCGTCCGCCATCAGCCTGCGCACCCGGTCCACGCTCGCCTGCTGGGTCTTGATCCGGCTCTCCACGTCCACCACCTGCTGGGTGAGGTCGTCGGCCTGGCTGCTGCGCGAGAGCACCTCGCCCAGCCCGGCCAGCCGGTCCAGCGTCTGCTGGTACGCGGCCGAGGGCACCTTGAGGGTCAGCCGGGCGTCGGTCGGCGTGCCGTCGGCGGACTTGCCGCCGCCCAGCTGCTCCCCGGCCACGTAGCCGCCGCCCGAGGTCGCCATGGTGCGCGCCTCGTCCAGGACCTTGGTCATCTCCTTGGTGCGGAGCGAGAGTTGGGCGGTGTAGGCGATCAGGCGCGGTGCCGACGCCTCCTGCCCCTGGCCCGTCGCGCCGGGGCTGGGAGCGGCGGACGCGCCACCGGCGCCCGGCTTGGTGTCCGCCGGGGCCCCGGCCGCCTTCTCCGCGCCGTTCTGCGGTGCCGCCGCGGGGGCGGCCATGTCCGCCGAACTCGCCTTGCCGCCACCGCTGTCCGAGGCGCTGCACCCACCGAGCAGCACCACCGCGGCCGTGGCCGCCCCCGCGACGGCCAGTGCCGCCCGTCTGCCGCCGCCCTGACGTTCCGTCATCTCCGCTGCCCCTCCCGGTTGTCCTTGTACGCCTTGGACGTGGCAGCGGCTCGCCGGGATCCCGTCCGGTGATCGCAACTCCGTTACGGAAAAGTCTCGTTGCGGTCAGTGCGGTTCGGGTGCGACCGGTCCGGCGGCCAGGTACTCGGCCCAGGTGCGGACGCCGTCCGCGTTCGGGGTGGTGTGCTCGCCCGCCCGGTACGCCGCCGCCGCCTTCCCCGGCAGCCGCACCTCCACCACCCGCTTGCGCCGCCCGGTCGCCCGCAGCCAGCCCTCCGCCAGCTCCCTCGCCCCCAGCACCTGCGGACCGCCCAGGTCCGGCACCCGGCCCGCCGGTGCGCCCAGCGCCAACTCGACCAGCCGCTCCGCCACTTCGCCCTGGTCCACCGGCTGGCAGTCGGTGCCCGCCGGCACCAGCAGCACCGGCAGCTTGGCCAGCGCACCGAAGGCCATGGTCAGCAGGGACGGGAACTGGGTGGCCCGCAGGTTGGTCCAGCCCAGGCCGCTCTCCTCCAGCAGCCGCTCGCCCTGCCACTTGATCCGGTAGTAGGGGTACGGGATCCGGTCCACCCCGACGATCGAGATGTTGACGACGTGCTCCACCCCGGCCGCCTTCGCCGCCGCCAGCAGGTGCCGCAGCCCGGGCAGGTCGTTCTTCGGGTGCCGGATGTCGCTGGCGCAGTGCACCACCGCCCGCACCCCCGCCAGCGCGGCCGCCACCCCGTCCCCCGTCGCCAGGTCCCCCACCACCCAGCCCTCCCCGCCCCGGGCCCGCCGGCTCAACCGCCGCACCACCACCCCACGCCCCTCCAACCGGGCCACCACCTCGCGCCCCAGCACCCCGCTCGCCCCGGTCACCAGCACCACGTCGTCCATCGCCGTCTCCTCCGTCGAAGTGTCGCTCGGGAAGGGGACGACGCGGCCCCCGGAAACGTGACAGCCGGATCCGGAGCAGCCCGGAGGCGAACGGGCGACGCCCTGATTGATGGGATTTGGGTGAGCTCTGCGAGGATGCGGGCATGGCAGAGCTTCGGGTCGTGGTGGTCGGTGGAGGGATCGCCGGGCTGACGGCGGCGTGGTTGGCGAGCGGGGCGGCTCGGGTCACGTTGTTGGAGGCGGGCGGGCGGTTCGGCGGGAAGTTGTACGGGGGGGAGGTCGGCGGCGTCCGGGTGGACCTGGGGGCCGAGTCGATGCTGGCCAGGCGGCCGGAGGCGGTGGAGCTGGCCCGGGAGGTGGGGCTGGCGGGGGAGTTGGAGCCGCCGACCACGGCGAAGGCCGGGATCTGGACCAGGGGTGAGCTGCGGCCGCTGCCCGCCGGGCAGTTGATGGGCGTGCCGGGGGACCTGACCGCGCTGGCGGAGTCCGGGGTGCTGACCGAGGAGGGCCTGCGGCGGGCCGGGCAGGACGGTGCCGCCGGGGAGATCGGGGCGGACGTCTCGATCGGGGAGTACGTGGCCGCCAAGCTGGGCCGCGAGGTGGTGGACCGGCTGGTGGAGCCGCTGCTCGGCGGGGTCTACGCCGGGCACGCCGACGAGATCTCGCTGCGCGCCGCCGTCCCGGCCCTGCTGCCGATCGCCCAGCGCGGCGGCCCGCTGGCCGAGGGGGTGCGCGAGCTGACGTCCCGTCCGAGCGCGGGCGGCCCGGTCTTCCAGGGCCTGCGCGGCGGCCTCGGCACCCTGCCGGAGGCGGTGGCCGCGGCGGCCCGGAAGAACGGCGCCGAGCTGCGCACCGACAGCCCCGTGGAGGAGCTGCGCCGCACCCCGGAGGGCTGGCGGATCGTCAGCAACGGCGAGGTGCTGCACGCCGACAAGGTGGTGCTGGCCGTCCCGGCGCCGGTCGCCGCGGCGCTGCTGGCGGCCGAGCTGCCGTCCGCCGCCGCCGAGCTGGCGCAGGTCGAGTACGCGGGCATGGCGCTGGTCACCATGGCGTTCCGCCGGGCCGACCTGGAGGGGGCGGAGCTGACCGGCAGCGGCTTCCTGGTGCCCCCGGTGGACGGCCGCCGGATCAAGGCCTCCACCTTCTCCTCCAACAAGTGGGGCTGGCTGGAGCGTTCGGCCCCGGAGGAGTTCCTGCTGCGCACCTCGCTGGGCCGGCACCGCGAGGAGGCGGCGCTGGACCTGCCCGACGAGGAGCTGGTGGCCCGTTCGCTGGCCGACCTGGCCGAGGCGGTGGGCCTGCGGGCCCGCCCGTACGACACGGCGGTGACCCGCTGGCGCGGCGGACTGCCGCAGTACCCGGTCGGCCACCTGGACCGGGTGGCCCGGATCCGCAGCGCGGTGGCGGGCCTCGGCGGCCTGGCCGTCTGCGGTGCGGCCTACGACGGCGTCGGCATTCCGGCCTGCATCGCCAGTGCCCGCCGCGCCGTCAACGAGATGTTGACCCCGGAGACCGGGGCGTCCGTCAGGGAAGGGAGAATGGGCGCA
>NZ_JBSGEL010000087.1:0-29390 GCF_053602875.1 Kitasatospora sp. NPDC004289
GAGGAGCCCTGCGTCTTCGTGCTCTGGGGCAACTACGCCAAGAAGAAGCTGCCGCTCATCGACACCACCCGCCACGTGGTACGACGGCGAGGGCGACGGCACGGACGCGAGCACGGCCCCGGGCGGCACCGCGGGCTCGAAGGCCGGTGCGGCCGGCGGCTCCTGGTAGTCCGTCGGCGCGTACGGCGAGGGGTCGTAGTACTGCTGATGACCCGCGTACTGCTCCTGCGGCTGGTACTGCGGCTGCTCCTGGGTCGGGTACCAGCCCGGCTGGTAGTCGTAGCCGACCGGGTCCTGCCCGGCGGGGCCGGGGTAGTCCTGGGCCATGCGATCCGTCCGTCCGACTGCGTGGTGCGGGGGCCAGCATCTCACGCCCTCGGGGGCATCCCGCCCGGAACCGGCGCTTTTCGGGCATCCGGGCGGCGTGCGACGGGGCGTCAGAGGGCGCGCAGTGCCTGGTCGATGCGGGCGGCCATGGTGAGGTCGAGGGCGGTGAGGCCGCCGGCGCTGTGGGTGGAGAGGACGAACCGCAGGGTGCGCCAGCGGATGTCGATGTCCGGGTGGTGGTCGAGCTGCTCGGCGGCCAGGGCCACGGTGTCCACCACGGCGATGGCGGTGGGGAAGCTCGCGGTCTCGGCGGTGCGGACGATGCTGCCGCCCTCCCGGGTCCACTCCGGGAGGGCGGCCAGGCCCTCGGTGATCTGAGCCTCGGTCAGCAGGGTGCGATCGGTCATGCCGTCAGGCTACGCAGGGCGGCACGAGGGCGCGGTCAGGTGAGGAGCATCCGGGTCACGGCGACCAGGCCGACCACGACGATCAGGGCGCGCAGCGCGAGCGGCGAGAGGCGGCGGCCGACCTTGGCGCCGACCTGGCCGCCGATGGTGGAGCCGACCGCGATCAGGGCGACCACCAGCCAGTCGATCTCGGAGGTGAAGAGGAAGAAGACCGCGGCCACGCCGTTGACGACCATGGCGAGCACGTTCTTGATGCCGTTGAGCTTCTGCATCGGGTCCTGGAGCAGCATGCCGAGCATGGCGATCAGCAACACGCCCTGGGCGGCGCCGAAGTAGCCGCCGTAGATGCCGGCCAGGAAGACGCCGGTCAGCAGGACCGGGCCGATGCCGCGGGGTTCGCCGTCCCGGGTGCGGGCGGCCATCGCGCGGGCGACGCGTGGCTGGATCACGACCAGGACCAGCGCGAGCAGGATGAGCACCGGCACGATCGCGTCGAAGGCGGAGCCGGGCAGCTCGATCAGCAGCCAGGCGCCGAGCAGGCCGCCGAGCAGCGAGGCGGTGCCGAGCCGGAGCAGCTGGGGGGCGGTGCCCTTGAGCTCCTCCCGGTAGCCGATGGCGCCGCTGAGGCTGCCGGGCACCAGGCCGATGGTGTTGGAGACGTTGGCGGTGACCGGTGGCACGCCGAAGGCGAGCAGCACCGGGAAGGTGATCAGGGTGCCGGAGCCGACCACGGTGTTGATGGTCCCGGCGGCGACCCCGGCGAGCAGGACCGCGAGGTCCTCCCAGAGCGTCATGCGTGTTTCCCCTCCCTGGTCCGGTCCACGGCACTCGGGCGGCTCGCAGCCGGACGTCCGGACGATTCGTCCGCCGATCATGCATCAGGGCGGGGCCTGGCGGATAGTGCCGTCCGATACGCGAACGGGCCCGCTCCCCGGCAGGGGGAACGGGCCCGTCGGCGGTGCGGCCTACTCGGGGTCGAGCTTGGGGTACTCGCGGCTGGGCTCCACCCGGGGGCGGGCGGCGCCCTTCTCGGTGTCGACCGGGCGCGGGCCGGCGGTCGGCGGGACGGAGGGGCGGTCGACCGGGACGGAGGTGGCCGCCGGGGCCGCGCCGTTGCCGTTGGCGTTCGGGTTGAGGCCGGTGAAGGCGCCGCCGAGGCCCTTGAGCGCGTCGCCGACCTCGCTCGGGATGATCCAGAGCTTGTTGGAGTCGCCCTTGGCCAGCTCGGGCAGGGTCTGCAGGTACTGGTAGGCGAGCAGCTTCTGGTCGGCGTCGCCGTCGTGGATCGCCTCGAAGACGGTCCGGATGGCGGCGGCCTCACCGTCGGCGCGGAGCACCGCGGCCTGGGCCTCACCCTCGGCCTTGAGCACCTCGGCCTGCTTGTCACCCTCGGCGCGCAGGATGGCGGCCTGCCGGGCGCCCTCGGCGGTGAGGATCGCGGCGCGCTTGTCGCGGTCTGCGCGCATCTGCTTCTCCATCGAGTCCTGGATGGAGGTCGGCGGCTCGATCGCCTTGAGCTCGACCCGGTTGACCCGGATGCCCCACTTGCCGGTGGCCTCGTCGAGGACGCCGCGCAGCCCCGCGTTGATCACCTCACGGGACGTCAGGGTGGACTCCAGGTCCATCGAGCCGATGATGTTGCGCAGCGTGGTGACGGTGAGCTGCTCGATCGCCTGGATGTAGCTGGCCACCTCGTAGGTGGCGGCCCGGGCGTCGGTGACCTGGTAGTAGATCACCGTGTCGATGTTCACCACCAGGTTGTCCTGGGTGATCACCGGCTGGGGCGGGAAGGGGACGACCTGCTCGCGCAGGTCGATCCGGTTCCGGACCCGGTCGATGAACGGGACGACGATGTTCAGGCCGGCGTTCAGCGTGCGGGTGTAGCGGCCGAACCGCTCCACGATGGCTGCGCTGGCCTGCGGGATCACCTGGATCGTCTTGATCAGTGCGATGAAGGCCACCACGACCAGGACGATCAGGACGATCAGGACGGGTTCCACTCGTTCTCCCCTAGACGACCAGGGCGGTGGCGCCCTGGATTTCGACGACGTCGACCTGCTGCCCCGGCTCGTAGACGCTGCCGGGGTGCAGGGCACGGGCCGACCAGATCTCGCCGTTCAGCTTGATCCGCCCTCCCTGCCCGTCGACCTGCTCCTGCACGATGGCGGTGGCCCCGGTGAGCGCATCGACGCCCGTCCTGAGCTGCGGCCCCTTCTCCAACTGGCGGCGCACGATCGGCCGGACGAACACCAGTTGGGCGGCCGAGGTCCCGACGAAGATCAGGAACTGCCCGGTCACGCCGATGCCGAGGGCCGAGGCCCCTGCGGTGATGCCGGCGCCGACCGCGAACATGGCGAACTCCGGCATCGCGGTGAGCACCAGCGGTATGCAAAGTCCGACTGCGGCCAGGAGCCACCAGATCCAGCTGTCCACGGGTCCATCCTAGGGAGGCGAGGTCTCTCCCGGCGGAAAGTTCCCGCAGGTGGACGGGCGGAAACCGGCCGCATGTGCGACCGGTCCCGGTTCAGTCCGTGTTCCGTGCGTTCAGCGCCGCGTACAGCGCCGTTCAGCGGCCCCGGTCAGCCCAGCGGGAGGCCCTGGGCGGCCCAGCGGTCGCCGTGGCGCTCCAGCGTGAGCGGGAGGCCGAAGCAGAGCGAGAGGTTGCGGGCCGTCAGCTCGGTGTCGATCGGGCCGGCGGTGAGCACCTTGCCCCGACGGATCATCAGGACGTGGGTGAAGCCGGGGACGATCTCCTCCACGTGGTGGGTGACCATCGCCATCGCCGGGGCGAACTCGTCCTGGGCCAGCGCGCCGAGACGGCGGATCAGGTCCTCGCGGCCGCCGAGGTCCAGGCCGGCCGCCGGCTCGTCCAGCAGCAGCAGCTCGGGGTCGGTCATCAGGGCGCGGGCGATCATGGTGCGCTTGCGCTCGCCCTCGGAGAGGGTGCCGAACTTCCGGTCGACCAGGGCCGACATGCCGAGCCGGTCGAGCAGCGCGAGGGCGCGGTACGAGTCGGTGTTCTCGTACTCCTCGTTCCAGGTGGCGGTCATGCCGTAGGCGGCGGTGAGCACGGTCTGCAGCACGGTCTGCTGGGCGGGGAGCTTGTCCAGCAGGGAGGCGGAGGCCAGGCCGATCCGGGCGCGCAGCTCGAAGACGTCGACCTCGCCGAGCTTCTCGCCGAGCACGGCGGCGGAGCCGGAGGTGGGGTGCAGGTAGGTGGAGGCGACCTGGAGGAGGGTGGTCTTGCCCGCTCCGTTCGGGCCGAGGATGACCCAGCGCTCGCCCTCGTTGATGGACCAGGAGACCTGATCGACCAGCGCGCGCCCCTCCCGGACCACGGATACGTCCACCAGTTCCAGCACGTCGCTCATGCCTACGCCTTCCCCAAAGCAAGAAAAATTGGGCCGTGTCCGAGGGCCCCGGGCGCCGGGCCCTCGGGATTGCTGTCCAAACCTACGCCACGCGGATGGCCGTACTTTCCGTAGGCTGGCCGGATGCCTGCCTTTGCCGCCGACAATCCGGCCGACAATCCGTACGAAGAGCCGCGCTCCGGGCGCCTGGCAGCGTGGGGCAATGCGCTGCTGACCGGCCACACCTCCCCCGACCACGCGGCCACCGCCGTGGCCGGGGCCGACGACAGCCACCGGGTGACCGGCCTGCCCGGCGACGCCGAGGGCGAACTGCACGGGCTCACCTGGGCCCTGGGGCGGCTGCGGGTGCTCGGGGCGACCGGGCTGCGGCTGGCCCTGCCGGTCTCCGGCCACCCGCTCGGGCTGACCGGCCCGGCCGGGTTCAACGACGCCGCGATGGTGGCCGGCGAGGCGGTGCTCGCGGTCGGCCTGCCGATCGGCTTCGTGCCCGAGGTGGAGGTCTACGGACCCGCCGGCGACCAGGGCGTCCGGGTGCTCTGGCGCTGCTCGGCGGTGAACGACGCGCCTCCGGCTGACGTACCGTCACTGCACGAGGCCGAGCGCGAGCTGGCCGACGGGCTGCGCGAGACCACCCTGATGCTCACCAAGCTGGACGTGGCCGGCGCCGGCCCGCAGGCGCTGCGGGCGCTGGACCAGTGGCGCCGCCGGGGCCACACCGAACTGCTGGCGCCGGGCTACCCGCCCCGGGCGGTGCGGGTGCTGGAGTCGGCCCGGCAGATCTCCGCACTGCTCTGGATCGCCCTCGGGCACGGCGACGGCGCGGCCGTCTCCGCCTCCGAGATGGCCGCCCGCCGGGAGGTGCTGGCTCCCCTCGGCCGCACCACGCGGCGGGCCAAGACGGCGGCGTACAACGCCCTGGTGGACGAGCGGGGCTGAGACCGGCCGGCTGACCCGAAAGCGGTCGACACCCCGTCAGGTGCGCGTGGCAGACTCCCCCGGCGATCACCGCTGACCTCCGGGGGGACCTCCATGCACGCGACCCGACGCAAGCTCCTGTTCGCGGCGGCCGGGGCGGGCGCGGCCGGCCTGGCCGCCGCCTCGCCGGCCGCCGCGGCCACCGCCGCCGCTCCGTGGCTCGACGTGACCGCCGCGCCCTACGGCGCGGCCGGTGACGGCAGCACCGACGACACCGCCGCGGTCAACTCGGCGCTGGCCGCGTGCCCGGTCGGCGGCGTGGTGCTGCTGCCGCCCGGCGTGTACGCCACCTCGGCCCCGCTGGTGGTGCCGCCCGGCGTCACGCTGCGCGGCAGTCACGGCACCCACCTGGACCTGCTGGCCTGCTCGGTCCGGCCGCTGGCCTCGTTCGCCGGCGACGCGGTGATCCGCTTCGTCGACCGGGCCACCGGCGGCTACCCGGTGGTGAGCAACGAGCAGCGGCTGACCGAGGTGACCGTGGACGGCTCCCGGCTCCCGGCAGGGAACACTGTGGCCGGCATCCGGGCCCTCGGCCACGTGCACGGCGTGGTGCTCCAGGACGTGGCCGTGTTCCGGGTCGGCGGCAACGGCGTCACCGCCTCGTACAACTCCTCCGGCATCGCCTACAGCTGGCGCGGCACCCGGGTGGTGGCCAACGCCTGCGGCGGCTTCGGCTTCAACCTCTCGATGACCGACTGCACCTGGATCGACCTGGAGGCGATCGGCTGCGGCAAGAGCGGCTTCTACGTCAACAACGCCGCCAACTCGCACTTCGTCAGCTGCCGGGCGGAGTGGAACGGCCACCACGGCTTCGAGTTCACCGGCGCCTGGACCACCGGCAACGGCGCGGGCGGCTGCTCGGCCACCAACCTCTCCACCGACCGCAACGCGTACAACGGCGTGCTGGTGAACGCCACCGGCACCGGCCCGCTGGTGCTCAACGGCCTGATGCTCCGTCGGGACGGCCGCAACGGCGGGGCCGGGGGCGGCGGGTACGCCGGGTTCCAGGCCCTCGGCACCACCCTGCCGGTGGCGGTCTCCGGCCTGGCGGTCTTCCCCGGCACCGACGACGGCGGCGCCAACGCCTCCACCCCGCAGTACGGCCTGGCGGTGACGGACTCCTCCTTCGTCTCCGTCTCCGGCGGCTACCTCCAGGCCGCCGAGGCCCCGGTGCTGGACGGCGGCGGGAACGGGCTGCTGCGGCTGGACCCGGGCCTGGGGCTGGCCACCGGCCCGACCTCCGCCCCGGTGACGGCGGACCGCAACCGCTGGGGCGCCACCGCCGCGTACGGCGTCGCGGTGGCGCAGGACGACCGGACGGCGCTGGCACTCGACAACAGCGGCTCCAACGTCAACCAGCCGTTGGTCCGGCTGCAGACCGGCACCGCCGCGAGCAACGTGCTCAAGGCCGCCGTGGCCGGCGAGGCCCGGACCCGCTTCGCGCTGGGCGTCTCCGGCCGGATGGAGTGGAGCGACGGCACGGCGGCGGCCGACACCGTGCTCCAGCGCTCCGGCCCCGGGGTGCTCCGTACCGACCAGGCCCTGAGCCTGGGTCAGGGCCTGCGGGTGAGCGAGGGCGGGAGCAGCGCGCGGATGGGCACGCTGACCCTGAACGGGACCGCCGAGGTGGCGGTGCCCACGACGGCCGTGACGGCGCGCAGCCGGGTCTTCCTGACGGCGCAGTCGGCGGCGGGTTCGAGCGCCACCCCCGGGGTCGCGTACGTCTCCGGGCGGACGGCCGGGGTGTCCTTCGCGGTCCGGGGGACGGCCGGGGACGCCTCGGTGGTCGCCTGGCTGGTGGTCGAGCCCGCCTGACGACCCGTCAGCCGGCCCGTCAGCCGGCCGCGTTGCGGACCGCCCAGAGGGCGGCCTGGGTGCGGTCGGCCAGGTCGAGCTTCATCAGGATGTTGCTGACGTGGGTCTTCACGGTCTTCTCGGACAGGTGGAGCGCCCGGGCGATCTCGCGGTTGGAGCGGCCGTCGGCGATGTGCGAGAGCACCTCGCGCTCGCGGTCGGTGAGGCTGCCGCCGCGGCCCTGCGGGGCGCGCGGGGTGTCGTCGGAGAGCAGGGCGGTGGCCAGCTCCGGCTGGAGCAGGACGTGGCCGGCGTGCACCGAGCGGATCGCGCCGGCCAGCGCCTCCGGGTCCACGTCCTTGTAGACGTAGCCGCAGGCGCCGGCCCGCAGGGCGGGCACCATGGTGCGCTGCTCGGTGAAGCTGGTGACGATCAGCACCTTGGCCTCGGAGCCGCCCTCGCGGAGCAGCTTGAGCGCCTCGATGCCGTCCACCGTGGGCATCTTGAGGTCCATCAGCACGACGTCGGGGGCGAGGGCGAGGATCCGCTCCACGCCTTCGGCACCGTCGGCGGCCTCCCCCACCACCTCGATGTCGTCCTGCACCTCCAGGAAGGTGCGCAGGCCCCGTCGGACCACCTGGTGGTCGTCCACCAGCAGGACACGGATCGGTGACGCGGTGTCAGGCACCGGGGACCTCCAGCTCGATGACGGTGCCCCGGCCGGGGGCGGATTCCAGCGACAGGGTGCCGCCGACGGCAGCCGCCCGGTCCCGCATGGAGACCAGGCCGAGGTGACGGCCGGCCCGGCGGACGGCGTCCGGGTCGAAGCCCTGGCCGTCGTCGGCCACCCGCAGGCGGGCGCCGCGCGACGGGGTGCCGGTCAGGGTGACCTCGACGGCCCCGGCGCCGGAGTGGCGCAGCGCGTTGTGCAGCGCCTCCTGGGCGACCCGCAGCACCGCCGCCTCCTGGGCCGGGGGCAGCGCGCGGACGCCGTCGGCGGTGAAGAGGACGGAGGCGGTGTGGGCCCGGTCGAGGACCTGGACCTGGGAGGCCAGGGTCGGCACCAGACCGTCCTCGTCCAGTGCGGCGGGGCGCAACTCGACCACCACGGTGCGCAGTTCGTCGGCGGCCTCGGCGGCCAGCCGGGCCACCTCGGCCAGTTCGGCGCGGGCCCGGTCCGGGTCGCGGTCGACCAGCTTGGCGGCGGCCTTGGCGGTCAGGCGCAGCGAGAAGAGCTTCTGCGAGACGGCGTCGTGCAGGTCGTGGGCGATCCGGGCCCGCTCGCCGGCCAGGGTGAGCTCGCGGCTGCGCTCGTAGAGGCGGGCGTTGCCGAGGGCGATGGCGGCGTGGGCGGCCAGGATGCGCAGCAGCTCCTCGTCGTGGGCGGTGAAGCCGCCCTCCTTGTTGGCCAGGAAGACGGCGCCGAGGATCTCGGTGCCGTCCACGATCGGCACGCCGAGGAAGTCCTTCATGTCGGGGTGGGCGCTGGGCCAGCCCTCGAAGTCGGGGGCGTGCCGGACGTCCGCCAGCCGGGTCGGCTCCATCCGGTGCAGCATCGCGGCGAGCACCCCGTGCTGGCGGGGCAGCGGGCCGATCGCCTTCCACTGCTCGTCGCTGACGCCGTCCACCACGAACTGGGCGAAGCCGCCGTGGTCGTCCGGCACGCCGAGGGCGGCGTACTCGGCGCCCAGCAGGGCGCGGGCCTCGGCGGTGATCCGCCGCAGCACCTCGCGCACCTCCAGGTGGCGGCTCATCGCCAGCACGGCGCTGCTGACGGCCTCGATGCCGCTGAGGTTGGGGTCGCAGGCGGGCTGGTCACACGGTTCCGGCATGGGG
The DNA here is from genome assembly GCF_053602875.1 of Kitasatospora sp. NPDC004289. Lineage (NCBI taxonomy): Bacteria > Bacillati > Actinomycetota > Actinomycetes > Kitasatosporales > Streptomycetaceae > Kitasatospora > Kitasatospora sp. NPDC004289. The sequence goes on from NZ_JBSGEL010000087.1 coordinate 8,711, forward strand.
CCACGCTACCGCCGGGGCCCGGGGGCGGGCATGAGGCATCGGGTCTAGGTCCATGGTCCCGGTCCGGGCCGCGCGTACCTCCGCAGGTCCTCGGCCGCGCTACCGGAGCTCCGGCACTCCCCCGGGGCTCGTACGGTGCTCACCCGCGCTGCATCACCTCGGGCTCGTGGCGGCGCTGGAGCCGGGCCAGCAGCAGGCCGAGCAGGACGGCGAAGGCCACCAGGACCGCCCAGTTGAGCAGCAGCTGTCCCGGCTCGTGAGCCCAGAGGCCGTCCGGTTCGGGGGCGGTCGGGGAGATCCGGCCGAGGTCGAGGGTGGTGGCGCCGGCCGCGACGGCCCAGCGGGCGGGCATCAGCCAGGCGAACTGCTCCAGGCCGGGCTCGTCGTAGAGCCGGAACACCGCGCCGGTGAAGACCAGTTGGACGATGGCGAACATCACCAGCAGCGGCATGGTCTTCTCGGCGGTGCGCACCAGGGCGGAGATGACCAGGCCGACCATCATCGAGACGAGGCCGAGCAGGGTCACCCCGATCCCCAGCTCCAGCGCCGGAGCACCCGTCAGCAGCAGCCCCTCCGAGGGGAGTTCGCGCGCCCCGAAGCCGATCGCCGAGATCAGCCCGCCCTGCACCAGGCTGACGGCGCCGAGCACCACCACCTTGGAGGTGAGGTAGGCGGATCTGGACAGGCCGGTGGCCCGTTCCCGTTCGTAGACCGGCCGTTCCTTGATCAGCTCGCGGACGGAGTTGGCCGCTCCGGCCAGACAGGCGCCGACCGCGAGCACCAGCAGGATCATCCGCGCGCCGCCGTTCACCGCCTTCGGGCCCGCCCCCGCGCAGGCGACCAGACCGCACGGGTCCGGGATCACCGCGCTGACCCCGCCGAGCACCAGCGGCAGCAGCAGCGAGAGCGCCAGGAAGCCCCGGTCGGTGCCGAGCACCGCCAGGTAGCGGCGGACCAGGGTCCACAGCTGCGCACCCCAGCTGCGCGGGCGGGGCGGCTCGGCTGCGCCGCGCCGTACGGGGAGCGCGGGCAGCGGGGTGGCGATCGAGTCGGCGGAGTACTCCTGGTGGTGCGGGGAGCCCCGGTAGCGGCCGGCCCAGTCGTGGCCGGGGTGGTTCTCGAAGGCCTGGAAGACGTCCGCCCAGCTCGGGTAGCCGAAGAAGTACAGCGCCTCGGCGGGCGGCCCGAAGTAGGCCACCGAGCCGCCCGGGGCGAGCACCAACACCCGGTCGCAGAGCCCGAGTTCGGCCACCGAGTGGGTGACCACCAGGACGGTCCGGCCGTCGTCGGCCAGGGTGCGCAGGGTCTGCATCACCTCGCGGTCCATGCCCGGGTCCAGGCCGGAGGTCGGCTCGTCCAGGAAGATCAGCGAGGGCTTGGTGAGCAGCTCCAGGGCGACGCTGACGCGCTTCTGCTGGCCGCCGGAGAGCGCGCTGATCCGCTGGTCGGCCCGCTGGTCCAGGCGCAGCTCGTACAGCACCTCCTCGATCCGGCGCTCGCGCTCGGCCGCCTCGGTGTCCCCGGGGAAGCGCAGCTCGGCCGCGTAGCGCAGGGCGCTGCGCACCGTCAGCTCGCGGTGCAGGATCTCGGACTGCGGCACCAGGCCGATCCGGGCCCGGAGTTCGGCGAACTGCCGGTAGAGGTCGCGCCCGTCGTACAGCACCTGGCCGGCGTCGGCCGGGCGGTAGCCGGTGAGCGCGCGCAGCAGGGTCGACTTGCCGGAGCCGGACGGGCCGACCACCGCGACCAGGGACTTCTCCGGGACGGTGAAGCCGACGTCGTCCAGCAGGGTGCGGCGCTTGCCCTTGTGCTCCACCTCGACGGTGAGGTGGCGGGCCGAGAAGGTCACCGCGCCGTCGTCCACGTACTCCTGGAGCTGGCCGCCGACCAGGGCGAAGCCGGAGCGGCCGATGGTGAGGCGGTCCTGCTCGCCGACCCGGGCGCGCTGCACCGGCAGGCCGTTCAGGTAGACCCCGTTGTTCGCCCCGAGGTCGACCACCTCCCAGTCGCCGTGCGGGAGTTGGCGCAGCTCGGCGTGGTGGCGGGAGACCAGCAGGTCGGTCAGCACCACGTCGTTGTCCAAGGCCCGGCCGATCCGGATGGTGCGGGTGTACGCGGCCAGGCTGCGCACCACCGTCGGGGGCTCCTGGCGCGGGAACGCGGCGGACGGGAACGCGGCGGCGGGGAACGCGGCGGCCGGGAAGGCCTGCTTGGGCGCCTCGCCGCGCTTGGTGACGGCCGCGTGCCAGGGCACCTGCGGGGCGGCGAAGCTCAGCACCGGGCCGCTGGCCGCACTGCCCAGGCGGACCTCGGTACCGGGCTGGAGCGGTATGCGCCCGGCGCGCTCGTTCCGGTGGTAGGTGCCGTTGGTGGAGCCGTGGTCGGTGAGGTGCCAGCCGTCGCCCTGGTGGCCGATGGTGGCGTGCCGCCAGGAGACCCGGGCGTCGTCGATCCGCAGGTCCGCCGCCGGATCGCGTCCCACCGAGTACGAACGCGCCGGATCGAGGACCACCCTCCGCCCGCCGACCACCACTTCGAGCTGTGCCACGTCCCGCTCTTCCCCCCGCCGGTCCCGACCCCTGACGGGGCGCCATCTTTCCAGTACCCCGGTGCGGGCGCTGTCAGCCGGTCACTGTTCCCCCACCGTTCGTCCGCGCGTTGGTCCAGAGGGCGGACGCCGTTGCAGGCGCGGTCAGGCGGCCCGGTAGCGTGGGAGGCACCATGAACGCTGCGCCCCTCCCCCCGCTGCCCCGGTCGTACGACGATGAGCGCACCTTGCTGGTCAAGGTCTTCGGCAAGGACCGTCCCGGGATCACCTCCGGACTGTTCAGCACGCTCGGCGCGTTCGGCGTGGACGTCATCGACATCGAGCAGATGGTCACCCGGGGGCGCATCACGCTCTGCGCCCTGATCGCCACCCCCCAGGGCGGCCCCGGCGCGGAGGGCGCGCTCCGCTCGACCGTCCACCGCTGGGCGGAGGAGCTCAAGCTCCAGGCCGAGATCATCTCCGGCACCGGCGACAACGCCCCGCGCCGCGAGGGCCGCTCCCACGTCACCGTGCTCGGCCACCCCCTGACCGCCGCCGCCACCGCCGCCCTGACCGGCCGCATCACCGACGCCGGCGGCAACATCGACCGCGTCTTCCGCCTCGCCAAGTACCCCGTCACCGCCGTCGAACTGGCCGTCTCCGGCGTGCCCACCGAGGAGCTGCGCTCCGTCCTGGTCACCGAGGCCGCCGCCCAGCGGGTCGACATCGCGGTCGTCCGGGCCGGGCTGCAGCGGCGGGCCAAGCGGCTGGTCGTCATGGACGTGGACTCCACCCTGATCCAGGACGAGGTGATCGAGCTCTTCGCCGCGCACGCCGGCTGCGAGGAGGAGGTCGCCGCGGTGACCGCCGCCGCGATGGCCGGCGAGCTGGACTTCGCCGAGTCGCTGCGCGCCCGGGTCGCCCTGCTGGCCGGCCTGGACGCCGCCGTCACCGAGAAGGTCCGCGCCGAGGTCCGCTTCACGCCGGGCGCCCGCACCCTGGTCCGTACGCTGCGCCGCCTCGGCTTCCAGGTCGCCATCGTCTCCGGCGGCTTCACCCAGGTCACCGACCACCTGGTCGAGCAGCTCGGCCTCGACTACGCCGCCGCCAACACCCTCGAAGTGGTCGACGGCAAGTTCACCGGCCGCGTCACCGGCGAGATCGTCGACCGCGCCGGCAAGGCCCGCTGGCTCGCCCGCTTCGCCGAGCAGGCCCGCGTCCCCCTGGAGCAGACCGTCGCCATCGGCGACGGGGCCAACGACCTCGACATGCTCAACGCGGCCGGCCTCGGCGTCGCCTTCAACGCCAAGCCCGTCGTCCGCCAGGCCGCCGACACCGCGGTCAACGTCCCCTTCCTCGACACCGTCCTCTACCTGCTGGGCATCACCCGCGAAGAGGTCGAAGCCGCCGACGCCCTGGACGGCACCCCCACCGAGGACTGATCCGGCGGACGATCGAACCGTCGCACGTCAGGGGCCCCGACCGTCGGAACGGTCGGGGCCCCTGACGTCGCGTCAGTCCTCGTGCGGGGTGTGGAAGGTGTCGAGGGTGGCGATGCCCGGTTCGACGGTCTTCCAGGGGGTGGTGAAGGAGAGGACGGCGATGGCGGCGGTGGGGAAGCCGCCTCGGGTGAGACGGGTGAGGGCGTCGGGGTCGCCCTGGTCGCCGGCGAGGATCTGGGTGAGGCCGAGCACGCCCGGGTTGTGGCCGACCAGGATGAGGTCGTGGTGGTCGTCCGGGGTCTCCTGGAGGACGGCGATGATCTCGCCGGGGCTGGCCTCGTAGATCCGGTCCTCGTAGACCGTCTTGCGGGGGCGCTTGGGCAGCTCGTGGGCGGCGAGCTTCCAGGTCTCCCGGGTGCGCAGGGCGGTGGAGCAGAGCACGTAGTCGGGATTGATGCCGGAGTCGGTCAGCCACCGGCCGGCGTCCGGGGCCTGGTGACGGCCCCGGTCGGCCAGCGGCCGCTCGTGGTCGTCCACGCCGTTGGGCCAGTCGGCCTTGGCGTGGCGGAGAACGATGATCCTTCGGAGGGTGTCGGCGCTCATACCCAGAGCTTTCCAGAAAACCCCCGGTCGGGCGCGGCGCTCCCCGCGCCCACCACTCCTGGGGGTGGCGGCGTCAGCCCATGTCGTTGGCGAAGCTGGCGAGGATCGCGATCACCACGACGAGGGCGGCGATCAGGCCGAGGAGCTGGAGGAGCTTCTTCTGACCGTTCGGGGGGTTCGGTTCGAGGACGGGCATGGGAGGAGTCTCGCATCCGCTTACGGCGGTGGACTCCCCCGGGGTCAGCCCTCGTCCTCGACGTGGCGGGCCTTGCCGGCCCGGATGCCGAAGGCCATCTGCGGGACCAGCAGCAGGGCGAGGAAGCCGAGCGGCAGGTACCACTGGCCGGTGCTCTGGTAGATCGAGCCGACCAGGATCGGGCCCGGGATGGAGATCAGGTAGCCGAGGCTCTGGGCGAAGGCGGAGAGCTGGGTGACGCCGCCCGGGGTGCGGGCGCGCAGGCCGATCATGGTGAGGGCGAGCGGGAAGGCGCACATCGAGAGGCCGACCAGGATCGCCCAGAGCCAGGGGACGGTACCGGCGGCGAGGGCCAGGCCGGTGAAGCCGGCGATGCCGCACAGGGCGAGGACCACCACGAAGAGGCCCTGCTCGCCGCGGCGGGCGGCCAGGTTGGGGAGGACGAAGGAGGCGGGCACGCTGATCGCCATCACCAGGGCGAGCAGCACGCCGGCGGTGCCGGCCGAGACCCCGGCGTCCTTGTAGATGGTGGGCAGCCAGCCCATGGTGGCGTACGCGCTGGTGGCCTGGAGGCCGAAGAAGGCGCCGAGGGCCCAGGCGGTGCGGCTGCGGGTGATCGGGAGCCTGGTGGTGGCCGACGGGGTCGCCGTGGCGGAGGCCGCCGAGCGGCGGGTGTCGCGGCGGAGCAGGAGCGTGACCAGCCAGAGCAGCACGGCCGCCACGGCCAGCAGGCCCCAGACGCCCAGGCCCTCGCGCCAACTGCCGCCGAGGGCGGTGGTCATCGGGACGGTGAGGGCGGCGGCGGCCGCGGTGCCGACCGAGAGCGCCATCGAGTAGAGGCCGATCATCGGGCCCACGTGGTTCGGGAAGTACCGCTTGATCACCACCGGGATCAGCACGTTGGCCACCGCGACGCCGGCCAGGGCGACGGCGGTGAGCAGCAGGAAGACCGCCGTGCCGCCGGCGAACGAGCGGGCCAGCACGCCGAGCGCGATGGCGCCGAGACCGGCCGTGACCACCACCACCGGGCCGAGCCGCCGGGCCAGCGCGGGGGCGGCCAGGCCGAAGACGGCGAAGCAGAGCGAGGGGACGGCGGTGAGCAGGCCGGCCACCGTGGCGCTCATGTGCAGGTCGGAGCGGACCTGGTCGAGCATCGGGCCGAGGCTGGTGACCACCGGGCGGAGGTTGAGCGCGGCGACCGCGACGGCCAGGGCCAGCAGCCAGCCGAGGCGGTGGGCGGCGGGGCGGGGAGAGGTGCGTACGGCGGTGGTGGTCGCCTCGGCTTCGGTGGTCTTGGCGGTCTGCATGCGCCCCATCATAGAATGATGGGATGAATTTTGGGCACCCCGGTATCCTGAAGGGGTCCCGTACCAAGAACTGACAGGGAGTCCGATGGCGCTGTCGACCACCCGCCGCACCCCGCTCTCCGACCAGGTGATCGCCCAGCTCCGGGCTCAGATCACCTCCGGCGAGTGGCCGGTCGGGGCCCGCATCCCGACCGAGTCCGCGTTGGTGGAGCAGCTGGGGGTGGCCCGGAACACCGTCCGGGAGGCCGTCCGCGCGCTCGCCCACAACGGGCTGCTCGACATCCGGCAGGGCTCGGGGACGTACGTGCTCGCCACCAGCGAGCTGGCCGGGGTGATGCACCGTCGCTTCGCGGACGCCGACCAGGAGCAGGTGGCGGAGCTGCGGGCGGTGCTGGAGACCTCGGCGGCGGGGTTGGCGGCGGTCCGGCGCAGCGAACGGGACCTGGAGCTGATCGGGACCGCGCTGGAGCGGCGGGAGGCGGCGTGGCACTCCGGTGAGACGGAGGACTTCATCCAGGCCGACGCCGCGTTCCACCAGGCGGTGGTGGCCGCCGCCCACAACGACGTACTGGCGGCGGTGTACGCGGACCTCGGCGAGGTGACGCGGGCTCACCTGCGGCACGACGTCGGGCCGGAGCTGATCGCCGAACGGTACGTCAGCCACGACGGGATCCTGGAGGCGGTGCGGGAGCGCGACGCCGCGAAGGCCTCGGTCGAGGCGGGGCGGGCGATCGGGGTCTGCAGCGACGCCTGACGCTTCGCACGAGGGCAACCACCTACGGACCCGGGGCTTCGCGCGAGGATCACCACCTACGAGCCCAGGGGCGCGAGGAACTGCGCGCTGCGGAAGAAGCTGAGCTTCACTTCTCCCGCCGCGCGCAGTTCCTCGCGCCCCTGGTGTGCTTGACCTAGGTGCACATGGCTCGCGCCTGGTGGTGCTTGACCTAGGTGGTTACGCTCACGCGCCGATGGCGTGGAGGCCGCCGTCGACGTGGACGATCTCGCCGGTGGTCTTGGGGAACCAGTCGGAGAGGAGGGCGACGACGCCGCGGCCGGCCGGCTCGGGGTCGGAGAGGTCCCACTTGAGGGGGGAGCGGGTCTCCCAGGTGGCGGCCAGGTCGCCGAAGCCCGGGATGGACTTGGCGGCCATGGAGCCGATGGGGCCGGCCGAGATGAGGTTGCAGCGGATGTTGCGCGGGCCGAGGTCCCGGGCGAGGTAGCGGCTGGTCGCCTCGAGGGCGGCCTTCGCGGGGCCCATCCAGTCGTACTGCGGCCAGGCGAACTGCGCGTCGAAGGTCAGGCCGACCACCGAGCCGCCGTCCTGCATCAGCGGGAGCAGCGCCGTGGTGAGGGACTTCAGCGAGAACGCGGAGACGTGCATGGCGGTGGCCACGGACTCCCACGGGGTGTGCAGGAAGTTGCCGCCGAGGGCGTCCTGCGGGGCGAAGCCGATGGAGTGGACGATGCCGTCCAGGGTCGGCAGGCCGGCCTCGCGGACCTTGTCGGCGATGCCGGCCAGCTCCTCCTCGCTGGAGACGTCGAGCGGCAGGACGGTGACCGGCTTCGGGAGCTTCTTGGCGATGCGCTCGGTGAGGCTGGGGCGGGGGAACGCGGTGAGGATGACCTCGGCGCCCTGCTCCTGGGCCAGCTTGGCGGTGTGGAAGGCGATGGAGGACTCCATCAGCACACCCGTGATGAGGATGCGCTTGCCCTCGAGGATTCCACTCATGTTCAGTGACCCATGCCCAATCCGCCGTCGACGGGAATGACGGCTCCGGTGATGTACGCGGCCTCGTCGGAGGAGAGGAAGCGCACGGTAGAGGCGATCTCGCCGGGAGTGGCGTAGCGGCCCAGCGGCACGCCCGCGACGATCTCCTTGCGGCGCTCCTCGCTGAGCACCGCGGTCATGTCGGTGTCGACGAAGCCGGGGGCGACCACGTTGACGGTGATGTTGCGCGAGCCGAGCTCGCGGGCCAGGGAGCGGGCGAAGCCGACCAGGCCGGCCTTGGAGGCGGCGTAGTTGGCCTGGCCCGGGGAGCCCAGCAGGCCGACCACCGAGGAGATGAGGACGACCCGGCCCTTGCGGGCGCGCAGCATCTTGGCGGAGGCGCGCTTGACCACCCGGAAGGTGCCGGTGAGGTTGGTGTCCAGGACGGAGGTGAAGTCCTCCTCCGACATCCGCAGCAGCAGGGTGTCCTTGGTGATCCCGGCATTGGCGACCAGCACCTCGACGGGGCCGTGGGCGGCCTCGACCTCGGTGAAGGCGGCGTCCACCTGCGCGGCGTCGTTGATGTCGCAGCGGACGGCGATCGCCTCGAACTTGGCCAGCTCCTCGGGCAGCTCGCCCGAGCGGCTGGTGATCGCGACCTTGTCACCCGCCTCGGCGAAGGCCAGGGCGATGGCAAGACCGATGCCCCGGTTACCTCCGGTGACGAGAACCGAGCGGCTCACGGACACACCTCTTCTCCTTGGTTGACCGGCGGCCCCGGTCCGGCACGTGGGGTGGCGGGTGGGCCGCGGCGGTACGCGGTGCGCGCGTACGCAGTGTGACGCTATCGGTCATTTCCGGCCAGGGGCGAATCGGTCTCCCACAGGTCCGCCCGGCCCGAACTGTCGCCTTCCGACAATGGGCACGGACACCGGGGCGGCCGGTGCTGACGTTGTGCGACGGCTCGGCCACCCGCGGCTCAGTGGACCCGCCAATACCGGGGCGAGGGCGCCGGAACGGGAACAACCGGACCGGTCGCCGCCGTTGCCCACACGGGCCGCCGTCGGCCGGCCCGTCGCCACGGACCGAGAGAGCGTAGAACCGGATGAGCAAGGAACGATCGGGCAGCCGCAAGACCCTGCTGCTGGCCGCCCTGACCGCCGCGGCCGGGGCCGCCGCCTGGACCTTCCGCGAGGTGCCCGTCGCCTTCGGCCGCCGGCCCGACCCGGCCGACCCCCGGGTGCGGAACTCCCCGCAGTACCGCGACGGCGTCTTCCACAACGCCCCGTCCGAGCTGGCCCGCCCCTCGGTGGGCTCCCCGGCCGACACGGGGACGCTGCGTCGGATGCTGTTCGAGCGCGAGGGCCTGCCGACCGGCCCGGTGCCGCTGGCCCGGTTCGACGGCGGCCCGCACCAGGACGTGACCGAGGGCGTGCAGCTGACCTGGTTCGGCCACGCCTCGGCGCTGGTGGAGATCGAGGGCAGCCGGGTGCTGCTGGACCCGATCTGGAGCGACCGCTGCTCGCCCTCCCAGCACGTCGGCCCGAAGCGGCTGCACCCGGTGCCGGTGGAGCTGGAGGACCTGCCGCCGGTGGACGTGGTGCTGATCTCGCACGACCACTACGACCACCTGGACATGCCGACCGTCCAGCGGCTGACGAAGAGCCAGTCCGCGCCGTTCGCCGTGCCCCTGGGCATCGGCGGCCACCTGCGCAGCTGGGGCGTGCCGGAGCACCGGATCATCGAGCTGGACTGGGACGAGACCTGCACCCTCGGGGACCTGACCGTCACCCTCACCTCCGCACACCACTTCTCCGGCCGAGGCACCACCCGGAACACCACCCTCTGGGGCTCCTGGGTGATCGCCGGTCCGAGCCGGAAGGTCTACTACACCGGGGACTCGGGCTACTTCGAGGGCTACGCGAGGATCGGCGAGCAGCACGGCCCGTTCGACGCGGCGCTGGTGCAGATCGGCGCGTACGACACGGCCTGGGCCGACATCCACATGACCCCGGAGGACGCCGTGCTGGCCCACCGCGAGCTGCGCGGCGGTCTGCTGGTGCCGGTGCACTGGTGCACCTTCCGCCTGGGCCTGCACCCGTGGGCCGAGCCGGTCGAGCGGCTGCTGGTGGCGGCCAAGGAGCACGCGGTGCCGGTCGCGGTGCCGCGCCCGGGCCAGCGGGTGGACGTGGACAGCCCGCCGGAGCTGGACGGCTGGTGGGAGACGGTGGCCTGACACGCCGTCCGCTGACCCGCCGTTAATCTGCTGGCCCCAATCCCCTGAGCGGTCCATGATGCGGTACGGGGTGCCTCGTGAGCGGGGCGCCCCGACCCTCCGTTCGTCCCCGACTCAGGGAGCCCGATGCCCCCGACGCCCAGCGCCGGCCGCACCCAAGGCCGTGCCGTCGACCCGCTGTTCCTCGCCTATCCGCTGCGCACCCTCGCGGACGCCGCGCTGAGCCGAGCGAAGCAGCTCGGCGTCTCGCACGCCGACTTCCGCCTGGAGCGGGTGCGCTCCGCCTCCTGGCGGCTGCGCGACGCCCGCCCCTCCGGCTCCTCCGACACGGTGCAGCTCGGCTTCGCCGTCCGGGTGCTGCTGGACGGCGCCTGGGGCTTCGCCGCCGGGGTGGACCTGACCCCGGAGGCCGCGCAGCGGGTGGCCGAGCAGGCCGTCGCGGTGGCGAAGCTGTCCGGCGGGATCAGCCGGGCGGCCGGCGGCACGGACCTGGTGGAGCTGGCCGAGGAGCCGGTGCACGCGGACGTCACCTGGGTCTCCTCGTACGAGGTGAACCCCTTCGAGGTGCCGGACGCCGAGAAGACCGCGCTGCTGGCCGACTGGAGCGGGCGCCTGCTGGCCGCCGACGGCGTCTCGCACGTCTCGGCCAGCCTGCTGACGGTGCAGGAGAACAAGTTCTACGCGGACACCGCGGGCACCGTCACCACCCAGCAGCGGATCCGGCTGCACCCCACGGTGGAGGCCACCTCGGTCGACGAGCGCACCGGCGCCTTCGACTCGATGCGCTCGATCGCGCCGCCGGTCGGCCGGGGCTGGGAGTACCTGCTCGGCACCGGCTGGGACTGGGACGCCGAGCTGGCCGAGATGCCCGTCCTGCTGGCCGAGAAGATGAAGGCCCCGAGCGTCACGGCCGGCCCCCTGGACCTGGTCATCGACCCCTCCAACCTCTGGCTGACCATCCACGAGTCGATCGGCCACGCCACCGAGCTGGACCGCGCGCTGGGCTACGAGGCCGCCTACGCGGGCACCTCCTTCGCCACCTTCGACAAGCTGGGCTCGCTGAAGTACGGCTCCGAGCTGATGCACGTCACCGGTGACCGCACCGCCGAGCACGGCCTCTCCACCATCGGCTACGACGACGAGGGCGTCGCCACCCAGTCCTGGGACCTGGTCAAGGACGGCGTCCTGACGGGGTACCAGCTGGACCGCGCGATGGCGAAGCAGAAGGGCCTGGGCCGCTCCAACGGCTGTGCCTTCGCCGACTCCCCCGGCCACGTCCCGGTGCAGCGGATGGCCAACGTCTCGCTCCAGCCGGTGGCCGGCGGCCCCGACACCGCGGGCCTGATCTCCCAGGTGGAGAACGGCCTCTACATCGTCGGCGACCGCTCCTGGTCGATCGACATGCAGCGGTACAACTTCCAGTTCACCGGCCAGCGCGCCTTCGCCATCCGCAACGGCGAACTCGCGGGCCAGGTCAAGGACTTCGCCTACCAGGCCACCACCACCGACTTCTGGGGCTCGATGAGCGCCGTCGGCGGCCCCGAGACCTACGTGCTCGGCGGTGCGTTCAACTGCGGCAAGGCCCAGCCCGGCCAGGTCGCCGCCGTCAGCCACGGCTGCCCGTCCGCACTCTTCCGCGGCGTCAACGTGCTCAACACCCAGCAGGAGGCGGGTCACTGATGCCCATCGTCCACCCGCACGAACTGGTCGAGCGCGCGCTCGAACTCTCCGAGGCCGACGGCTGCGTGGTCATCGCCGACGAGGAGACCACCGCCAACCTCCGCTGGGCCGGCAACGCCCTGACCACCAACGGGGTCACCCGGGGCCGTCGGCTCACCGTGATCGCCACCGTGGACGGCGCCGAGGGCACCGCCTCCGGCGTGGTGGCCGCGGAGGCCGTCACCCTGGACGAGGTGGAGGCGCTGGTCCGCTCCGCCGAGGCCGCCGCCCGCGAGGCCGGCCCGGCCGAGGACGCCCAGCCGCTGCTGCCGTCCCGGGAGTCCTCCGCAGACTTCACCGCGGCCCCGGCCGAGACCTCCATCGAGGTCTTCACCGCCTTCGCCCCGGCGCTCGGCGAGGCCTTCGCCCGGGCCCGCAAGGAGGGCCAGCTGCTCTACGGCTTCGCCCGCCACGAGGTGGTCTCCAGCTACCTGGGCACCTCCACCGGCCTGCGGCTGCGGCACGACCAGCCGACCGGCACGGTCGAGCTGAACGCCAAGACCGAGGACCTGTCGGCCTCCGCCTGGGTCGGCGCCTCCACCCGGGACTTCGCCGACGTGGACGTGGCCGCGCTGCACGCCGAGGCCACCAAGCGCCTCGGCTGGGGCCGCAAGAGGATCGACCTCCCCGCCGGGCGGTACGAGACGCTGCTGCCGCCCACCGCCGTGGCCGACCTGATGGTCTACCTGAGCTGGTCCTCCGGCGGCCGGGACGCGGCCGAGGGCCGCACCGTCTTCTCCAAGGCCGGCGGGCGGACCAGGGTCGGTGAGCAGCTCAGCGAGCTGCCGCTGACGCTGCGTTCGGACCCGGCCCACCCCGGCCTGGAGGCGGCGCCGTTCGTGCTGGCGCACTCCTCCGACGGCGACAGCTCGGTCTTCGACAACGGCCAGCCGCTGGCCTCCACCGACTGGATCAAGGACGGGAAGCTGGCCAACCTGCTGACCACCCGTCACACCAGCGGCCTGACCGGCCTGCCGCTCACCCCCGCGATCGACAACCTGGTGCTGGAGACGGCCGACCAGGACGCCGCCCCGACCCTGGACGAGATGATCGCCCGGACCGAGCGCGGCCTCCTGCTCACCTGCCTCTGGTACATCCGCGAGGTCGACCCCGCCACCCTGCTGCTCACGGGTCTCACCCGCGACGGCGTCTACCTGGTGGAGAACGGCGAGGTCGTCGGCGCGGTGAACAACTTCCGCTTCAACGAGTCCCCCGTGGACCTGCTGGGCCGTATCACCGAGGCGGGCAAGACCGAGCCCTGCCTCCCCCGTGAATGGGGCGACTGGTTCACCCGGGCGGCCATGCCGCCGGTCCGGGTGCCGGACTTCAACATGAGCTCGGTCAGCCAAGCGAGCTGAGGAGTAGCGGTAACGATGGACGAGAAGCGCGGCGTACGGGTCTCCAAGACCCTCTCCCGGGTCCTGCGGCACGACCCGGCCTCGATCGGCATCACGCTGGACGAGGCCGGCTGGGTCCCGGTGGACACGCTGCTCGACGCCCTGCGCCGGAAAGGCACCCGGATCACCCGGGACGAGCTGGACCACGTGGTGGCGACCAACAACAAGAAGCGCTTCGCCTTCTCGGAGGACGGCTCGGCGATCCGGGCCAGCCAGGGGCACTCGGTGGCGGTCGACCTCGGTCTGGCCGCCGCCGAGCCCCCGGCGGTGCTCTACCACGGCACCACCGGGGCGTCCCTGGACGCGATCTTCCGCGAGGGCCTGCGCCCGATGAGCCGTCAGGACGTGCACCTGTCGGCGGACACCGAGACGGCCGTGCGGGTCGGTTCCCGGCACGGCCGTCCGGTGGTGCTCACGGTGGACGCGGCGGGCCTGCACGCGGCCGGACACGAGTTCCGGATCTCCGCGAACGGCGTCTGGCTCACCGACGCCGTGCCGCCCGGCTACCTCGGCCGGCTACCGGCCTGAGGTCGCGTCAGGCGCCGGTCAGGACTTCTTCCGGGAGCTCCAGACCGGCGCCACCACCACGATCAACAGCACCGCCGCACCGAGCTGGAAGGCGTGCCGCCACCAGTCGAAGCCCCGGGTGTCCGCCACCCCGAACAGGTGCGCCACCAGGTTCCCGACGATCGCCCCGACCATGCCGAGCACCATGGTCAGCCAGAGCGGGATGTCCTGCTTCCCGGGAATCAGCAACCGGGCGATGCCGCCCAGGATCAGACCCTCGATCAGCGCCGAGATGATCGCCCACATAGTCAGCTCCCGGAGGCCGCGGCCGCCGACCCTCGGCGGTGCTCCTCCCCGTGGATCACAGTTTTTGCCCCGTACGGCCCACCCGCACCCCGGGTGGGCCGTTCCCGTGCCCCCACCCTCCTGTACGGGCGTGGGCGGGCGTACCGTGAGATGGCCGCACCGGGCCGGAGTGCGGGGGCTGACGAGGGCGGTTAGAGGCATGGGCAAGCGGGACGAGGTCTTCCGGATCACCCGGGCGCGGAGCAGTCTGAGCGAGGACGTCCGCGGGCGCCAGCGCCGGTACGTGATCTCGATGCTGGCGCGCACCCTCTGCGTGCTGCTCGCGGTCGCGATGTGGAACGTCGAGCGCTTCGTCGCCTACGGCGCGCTGGCCGGCGCGGTGCTGCTGCCGTACTTCGCGGTGCTGATCGCCAACGCGGGCCGGGAGAAGGCCCCGGGCCTGCCGAGCACCTTCGCGATCCCGGCCGACACCCCCCTGATGCTCGGCCCCGGCGGCTCCGGTGGCGGCGGCGACCAGGCGCGCAGCTGAGGCTCATGCCCGGTTTGACGGCTGTTCAGCCGATTTGCCGGACAGAAAGCTCAGAACAAGCTCAGATTAATCTCGACGGAACCTAGCCACGCGGGCCGCCTGGCGTGACATACTGCGTACGCGCTCCGCATCCCCCGTCGGAGCGACTGACCGACGCCGGGCGGCTCCCCCCGTGGCTGCCCGGCGTCGTCGTGTTCGGGTACTGGGAACGGCAGCTCCATGGACAGCCCCTCGATCAACCTCTTCGGCCCGGCTGACGGCCCGGAGGGTCCGCCGGTCTGCTCGGCGAAGGGCTGCCGGCAGCCCGCCGTCTGGGTGCTGGTGTGGAACAACCCGAAGCTGCACACCCCGGACCGCAAGAAGACCTGGCTCGCCTGTGAGGACCACCGGGAGAGCCTGGGCCAGTTCCTCGGCGTGCGCGGGTTCCTGAAGGACACCGTCGCCCTCGCCGACTGGCAGGAGCCCGAAGGGGCCTGACGCCCACTCAGCCGCCGATGGCGACCGCAGCGCCAGCCGCCATTGGCGACCGTGCCGTCAGCCGCCGATGGCGACTGTGCCGTCAGCCGCCAATGGCGGACATCGGCCGGTCGGGCTGGAGGAAGTCCGGGTCGTCGATCCCCGCGCCCGCCTTCTTGCCCCACATCGCCGCCCGCCAGAGCGCGGCCAGCTCGGCGTCGCCGGAGCCGTCCCGCAGGGCGGTGCGCAGGTCGGTCTCCCCGGTCGCGAAGAGGCAGTTGCGGACCTGGCCGTCGGCGGTCAGCCGGGTGCGGTCGCAGGCCCGGCAGAACGGCCGGGTGACGGAGGCGATCACGCCCACGGTGGCCGGGCCGCCGTCGACCAGCCAGCGCTCGGCCGGGGCGGCGCCGCGGATCGAGGAGGGCTCGGGGGTGAGCTCGAAGCGGGTGCGCAGCTGCTCCAGGATCTCCTCGGCGGTGACCATCTGCGACCGGTCCCAGCCGTGCTGGGCGTCCAGCGGCATCTGCTCGATGAAGCGCAGCTGGTAGCCGCGCTCCAGGCACCAGCCGAGCAGGGCGGGTGCCTCGTGCTCGTTGACCCCGCGCATCAGCACCGCGTTGAGCTTGACCGGGGTGAGCCCGGCGGCCTCGGCGGCGGCCAGGCCGTCCAGCACGTCGTGGTGACGGTGACGGCGCGTCAGGGTGTGGAACAGCTCCGGGTCCAGGGTGTCCAGCGAGACGTTCACCCGGTCCAGGCCGGCCGCCTTGAGGGCGGTCGCGGTCCGGGCCAGGCCGATGCCGTTGGTGGTGAGGGAGAGCTCGGGGCGGGGCTCCAGCGCGGCGCAGGCGGCCACGATGCCCACCAGGCCGGGGCGGAGCAGCGGCTCGCCGCCGGTGAACCTGACCTCGCGGACGCCGAGTTCACGGACCGCGAGGGAGACCAGGCGGACGATCTCCTCGTCCGTCAGCAGCTCGCTCTTGCCGAGCCACTGCAGGCCCTCTTCGGGCATGCAGTAGGTGCAGCGGAGGTTGCAGCGGTCCGTCAGGGAAACCCTGAGGTCCACGGCCTGCCGGCCGTAGGTGTCGAGGAGCACGGTGCTCGGCCCCCTTCCCTGGAGCGCGACTGGCCCGGCCGCCGGTGTCGGCGGGCCGGGCCAGCTTAACGCCGCGATCCCTCGCGGCCGCTCCGTATCCGGCGGGCGGGACCGACCGGCTGCGACTAGGTCAGCTCCTCTCAGTGTGCTCCCAGTCCGGTGAGCGAGCGGACCTCCAGTTCGGCGGCCTTGGCCGGGTCGGCCTGCTCCTTGGACAGCACGGTGCCGAGCCAGCCGGCCAGGAAGCCGATCGGGATGGACACCAGGCCCGGGTTCTCCAGCGGGAACCAGTGGAAGTCGCTGTGCGGGAAGAGCGAGTTCTTGCCGCCGGAGACCACGGTGGAGAAGAACACCAGGGTCACCGAGCTGATCAGGCCCGCGTAGACCGAGCTGACCGCACCGGTGGTGTTGAAGCGCTTCCAGAACAGCGAGTAGAGCAGGGTGGGCAGGTTGGCCGAGGCGGCCACCGCGAAGGCCAGCGCCACCAGGGCGGCGGTGTTGAGCTTGTCGGCGAAGAGGCTGAGCACGATCGCCACCGCGCCGATGCCGATCGCGGCCAGCTTGGCCGAGCGGACCTCCTCCTTCTCGTCCGCCTTGCCCTTGCGGATCACGTTGGCCCACAGGTCGTGGGCGAAGGAGGCCGAGGAGGCCAGGGTGAGACCGGCCACCACGGCCAGGATGGTGGCGAAGGCGACGGCCGAGATGACGGCCAGCAGGATCGCACCGCCGGTGGTCCCGGCGCCGCCGCCGAGGTTCTCGGCGAGCAGCGGGGCGGCGGTGTTCCCGGCCGCGTTGGAGGCCTTGATGGTCTTCGGTCCGACCAGGGCGGCGGCACCGAAGCCCAGGGCCAGGGTCATCAGGTAGAAGCCGCCGATGATGCCGATCGCCCAGAGCACCGACTTCCGGGCCGCCTTGGCGGTGGGCACGGTGTAGAAGCGGACCAGGATGTGCGGCAGGCCGGCGGTGCCGAGCACCAGGGCCAGGCCCAGGCTGAGGAAGTCCAGCTTGCTGGTGCCCGTCGCCCCGTACTTGAGGCCGGGCTCCAGGAAGGCCGAGCCCTTGCCCGCCTGGTCGGCGGCGGCCTGCAGCAGGTGCGAGACGTTGAAGTCGAACTTGGCCAGCACCAGGACGGTCATCAGCGCGGTGCCCGCGATCAGCAGCACGGCCTTGACGATCTGCACCCAGGTGGTGCCCTTCATGCCGCCGATGGCGACGTAGATCACCATCAGGGCGCCGACCGCGACGATGGTCCAGCGCTTGGCGCCGTCCCCGCTCACCCCGAGCAGCAGGGCGACCAGCGAGCCGGCGCCGACCATCTGGGCCAGCAGGTAGAAGATCGACACCACGATGGTGGAGATGCCCGCCGCGGTGCGCACCGGGCGCTGGCGCATCCGGAAGGCCAGCACGTCGGCCATGGTGTAGCGGCCGGAGTTGCGCAGCGGCTCGGCCACCAGCAGCAGGGCGACCAGCCAGGCCACCAGGAAGCCGATGGAGTACAGGAAGCCGTCGTAGCCGAAGAGCGCGATGGCCCCGGCGATGCCGAGGAAGGAGGCGGCGGACATGTAGTCGCCGGAGATCGCCAGGCCGTTCTGGAAGCCGGTGAAGCCGCGGCCGCCGGCGTAGAAGTCGGCGGCGTCGTTGGTCTGGCGGCCGGCCCAGATCGTGATGCCCAGGGTGGCGAGCACGAAGAGGCCGAACAGCGTCATGGTCAGGCCGCGGTGCTCGGTGGCCGCGGTGGCGAGGTGGGTGGTGGCGAGGGCGTTCATTCGGCGGCCTCCCGCGGGCTCACGACGGTGGCGCGCTCGCGGATCGCGGCGGCCTTCGGGTCGAGTCGGCGGTCCGCGTACCGGGCGTACCAGGCGGCGATGCCGAAGGTGGAGGCGAACTGGAGCAGGCCGAGCAGCAGGGCCATGTTGATCGCGCCGAAGAGCTTGATCGCCATGAAGTCGTGGGCGTAGCTGGAGAGCAGCACGTACAGCAGGTACCAGAGCAGGAAGCCCGCCGTGACCGGGAAGACGAACCCCCGGAACGCCCTCCTCAGGGCGGCGAACTCCTCGCTCTGTTCGATGAGTTGGACTTCCGTGGGCGTCGCGTCCTCGGCGGTCGATGGGGTTTCCACTCGGCGTCTCCTGTGATGTGTCGGCGGCACAGTGGGGAACGAATGGACGTGAGGGGCGTCACAGTCGTGATGCCGCTGCATGGTAGGGCCTGCTGAGGCGGGCACGACAGACCCCGGGCCGAGGTTGGGCCGCACAACATCAGGAAGGCGGCACCGCCGCAGCGGTACCGCCTTCCTGAGGGCGCGTCAGGCGCCTGCGCCTCAGAAGCTGATCCGGACCTTCAGCGCCTCGCGGTCCTCCATCGCCCGGTAACCCTCGGGGACCTCGTCCAGGCCGACGGTGCGGTCGAAGACCAGACCGGGCTCGATCCTCCCGGCCAGCACGTCCGCCAGCAGCTCGGGGATGTACGCGCGGGCCGGGGCGACACCGCCGCCGAGCCGGACGTTGCGGTTGAACATCTGGCTGATGTCCACGCCCGCGCTGCCGCCGTGCGGCACGCCGACGTAGCCGACCCCGCCGCCGTCCCGGGTGATCGAGATCGCGGTGCGCATCGACTCCTCGGTGCCGACCGCCTCCAGGACGGCGTGCGCGCCCTGACCGCCGGTCAGCTCGCGGACGGCCTCGATCGCGGCCTCGCCGCGCTCGGCCACCACGTCGGTGGCGCCGAACTTCCGGGCGATCGCGGTGCGGGCCTCGTGCCGGCCGAGCGCGATGATCCGCCCGGCGCCGAGCCGCTGGGCCGCCAGCACGCCGCACAGGCCGACCGCGCCGTCCCCGACCACCGCGACGGTGGAGCCGGGGCGCACGCCCGCTGCCAGCGCCGCGTGGTGGCCGGTGCTCATCACGTCGGAGAGCGCCAGCAGGTGCGGCAGCAGCGCCTCGTCGGTGGCCGCCTCCTTGGGCAGCCGCACCAGCGTGCCGTCGGCGAACGGCACCCGGACGGCCTCGCCCTGGCCGCCGTCGGAGCCCGGCTCGCCCCAGAACCCGCCGTGCGGACAGGAGGTCTGCAGGCCCTCGCGGCAGTAGTCGCAGACGCCGTCGGACCAGACGAAGGGGGCCACCACCAGGTCGCCCGCCTTCACCGTGGAGACCTCGGAGCCGACCGCCTCGACCACGCCGAGGAACTCGTGCCCGATCCGCTGGCCGGGCTGACGCTTCGCCACGCCGCGGTACGCCCAGAGGTCGCTGCCGCAGATGCAGGCGTTGAGCACCCGGACCACCGCGTCGGTGGGCCGGCTGACCTGCGGGTCGGGCACCTCCTCGATCCGGATGTCGTGGGGGCCGTGGATGACGGTGGCGCGCATGAGGGGTCTTCCTTCGTGCTGGTGTTCAGGTGGTGCCGTCCGGTAGGACGTTCTTCCTCCCCCACGGTATTCCTGATGGATCCCGATGTCGGGTTCGCCACTTTCCGCGCCCCCACCGCCGCTGAACGGGCCGTTCGGCCATCGGTGTGGGCGCGCGCCCTTAAAGTGGTTCTCCATGTACGCGATCCAGCCCCCGGACGACGAGCCCTCCTGGGCCGCGCCGTTCCCGGCCCAGCGCACCCCCGAGGACGGCCCCGGCTTCGCCGTGGTCGACGTCGAGACCACCGGCCTCGGCCGGCAGGACCGGGTGATCTCCGCCGGTGTCTACCAGCTGGACGCGCACGGCGAGGTGACCGACCACTGGTACACCCTGGTCAACCCCCAGCGCGACCCCGGGCCGACCTGGATCCACGGCCTCACCAGCGCCGCCCTGGCCGACGCCCCGACCTTCCCCGAGGTGGCCGCCGAGTTCGCCGAGCGGCTGGCCGGGCGGGTGATGGTCGCCCACAACGCGCTCTTCGACTGGAACATGATCTCGCGCGAGTTCTCCCGCGCCGGGCTGCGCGCCCCGGTCGAGCAGCGGATCTGCACCATGGTGCTCTCCCGCGACCTCGGCCTGCCGCTGCCCAACGGCAAGCTGGCCAGCCTCGCCGCCCACTTCGACGTCCAGCAGCGCCAGGCCCACAACGCGCTCGACGACGCCCGGGTGCTGGCCGAGGCCTTCCGCCCCAGCCTGCTGCTGGCCCGTCAGTTCGCCATCCCGCTGCCGCTCACCACCTGCGTCGCCGTCACCGACTTCGACGACTCCCCCGCCCCGGCCTCCGCCGGGCGCTCCTACGGCTCCTCCTACCGCCCCGGCCGCAAGCGCCCCGCCTGCCCCTACCCCAACCCGGGGCGCTGGGTCGACGGCCGCCCCCTGATGCAGGGCATGCGGGTCGCCATCACCGGCGACACCGCCACCGACCGCGAGCTGCTGGAGGACCGCGCCATCGAGGCCGGCCTCCACATCGCCTCCTCCGTCAGCCGGCTCACCAGCCTCCTGGTCACCAACGAGGCCGACAGCTGGAGCGGCAAGGCCCGCAAGGCCCGCGAGTACGGCACCCCGGTCATCGGCGAGGACGCCTTCCTCCACCTCCTCCGCGAGGTCGCTCCGCACGAGGCGTAGGACCGGGGCACGTGGTCGAGCGACCGGGGGCGCGAGGAACTGCGCGAGTCCGGAAGGCGGACCGGCGTGGGATCGGGGCAGGCGAGCCAGTTGCACGTGGTGCCGTTCCCCCGCGCGCAGTTCCT
>NZ_JBSGEL010000088.1:0-28500 GCF_053602875.1 Kitasatospora sp. NPDC004289
TACATAATCTATTATTTTTTTTTGGTTTTCGTGTTTGTATTGTGTGTGAGTGCCCCCCCCCGGGGGCCCCGGGGGGGGGGGGGGGGTGTGCGGGGGGGGGGGGCGCCCCCCCCGCGGCTGGTGGGGTGCTGTTCGGTTCTGGAACCGGGCCGGGCCCGGGGTGGTGCTGGTCAGGCGGCGCGGGCGCGGGTGCGCTTCGGGCCCTCCTCGAGCGGCTCGGTCGGCGTCCCCTTCGGCAGGGTCAGCGGGAAGATCGGGGAGCGCGCGCCGACCAGCGGGGCCTGCCGATCCTTGTCGGCCTCGCCGACCGCCTTCGCGGTGGCGGTCCACTGCTCGGCCCGGCGGGCCGGGGCCGCCTTCGCGCTCCGCTTCTCCGCCTTGAGCAGCCGCTTGTGGGCGGCGAGCAGGCTCAGGCCGTCGCGGCACTTCACCTCGTCGACGCAGATCGCGCAGCTGGCGCGGTGGCGGCTGAGGTTCACGTACACGGTGTCGGCGGTGGCCGGGCTACCAAGTGCGGGGACGGTCGGGGTCTTCACCTTACGCAGGACCTTGGTCGGCCGGCGGGCTGCGACGTCCGCGCTGGCCTCGACCCGCCGCTCCTGCCAGCGGGCCAGAGTCACGTCGATGACGACCAGGCGGTTGGAGTTGCTGCAGCGACGGGCACCGGGGGTGCCAGCGCGCTCGGTGTGGTGCGGGGCGAGCTTCCACTGCTTGGTGCCCTTGGTCAGGGTCAGGGGGCACCAGGTCTGGCAAGCCGGGCAGGCCATGACCTCGGCGCGGTGGGTGAGCTGGACCGAGGCGATGGGGAGCTGCGACACCAAGAGCGCCGGCAGGGCGGAGATGTTGGTCGTGCGGGTCCGGCTCTTGCGCTGCCGGGCGGTGGGGATCGCGGTCGAGGTGGTCATCGGATGCTCCTCGTCAGTGCTGACGGCGGGTTTGCTGCGTCGGTGAGCTCTCAGCTCCTCAGGCCGCACGGAAGATCCCGGCGCCCTGGGGAGCGGACAGCGCATCAGCGCTGATGCAGTCGCATGGGTTTGGTGGAGCTACCCGGCACCCGAACTGTGGGCGGCGACTACGTCGTTCATCAGGCAAAACAGCAGTAGCTATGTCGAGTAGATTGACTACTCATTGCCTGCTGCAATGAAGCTTGCACTCTCCGCGACCCCGGGTCAACCCCCTTCGCCTACATTGACTAGTCATTGGCGACGGGGTAGACATTGACCATGGCAGTCAGCAGCAGGGCACGAGCCCTCTACCAGCGCATCGCGGACAAGATCCGCACCGAGATCACCGATGGAACCCTCGGGCCCGGCGCGCGGCTGCCTACCGAGGGGGAGATCGCGGCCGAGTGGGATACCACCCGGTCGACGGCAGTCCAAGGGCTCAAGGTGTTGGTGAACGAGGGCCTGGTCGTCAGCGACCGACCCCGCGGCTACTTCGTGCGCAGCCGACGCCCCATGGTCTACCGACCCCAGGCGGAGTTCATGAAGCGACCCTTGTCCCCAGAGATGGACACCTTCCTCACGCAGTTGTCCCAGGAGGGCCGTGAGGCCGGGCAGCACATCGAGGTAAGCGTGATCGTCCCGTCGCCGGACGTTCGGAGCCGGCTGCAGCTCAGCGAAGGCGAGTTGGTAGCGGTCCGCCGACGCGTTCGCTTCATCGACGGTGTGCCCTACAACACTAACGACAGCCACTTCCCCCTCGACCTGGTGCAGGGCAGCGAGATCATGAACCCCGACGACATCGCTCGCGGAGCGAACGTCGTGCTCGCAGAGCTCGGACACGAGCAGGTCAGGGCGCTGGACGAGATCCAGGTGCGTATGCCGACCCCCGACGAGGCCGATCGCCTCCAGCTCGGCCCCGGCACGCCCGTGGGAGTTCACCTTTGCACCGGCTACACCGAAGATGGCCGGCCGGTCCGGGTGGTCGTGAACGTCCTGCCGGGCGACCGGCACGTCATCACCTACGAACGCAGCAAGCCGAAGCTGAGCAGCACTCCTGTTGTCCGGGTGGCTCTCCTGGGGGACCTGGACACCGTGATGAACCTGTGGGGCCACGCCGCCGCATGGCTGGCCGATCGGGGCACCGACCAGTGGCAGTACCCTCCGCGCGCCGAACGGATCGCGGAGAACATCGCGGCGGGCGAGTGCTGGATCGTTGAGGACGAGGGTGCGCCGGTGGCGACGATCACCGTGGACGAGCACGCTGATACCGACTTCTGGACTCCAGAGGAGATCGCTGCTCCCGCGCTGTACGTACACCGCATGGTGGTCCGCCGTGATGTCAGCGGCCTGGAGCTGGGCTCGGCCTTGCTCGACTGGGCCAGCAGCCGCGCTGCTGAGCAGGGCAAGGCGTGGCTCCGCCTGGACGCATGGCGCGACAACAGCGACCTCCAGGCGTACTACAACAACCGTGGGTTCACCCACGTACGAACCGTCGATGTGGCCGGCCGAGGCAGCGGCGCCTTGTTCCAACGCCCGGCTGGCTACACCCGCAACGTGGGACCGAAGTTGACGGAGGAGCACAAGCACGATCACTCCTAGAATCAAGCCGGTGACTGCTGGTTCGGTTCTAGTTGCGTGAGGTCGCCGAGTTCCAGACCTGACATGTGGCCAGCGTGCCTGGCCACATTGGCCACAGCCGAGGGGGGCAAATGGGCCAGCGAGCAAGGGAGTTGACACCGGGGGCGTCTCCGCTGCACCGGTGGGGCTACGAGCTGCGCCAGCTGCGCCTGGGTCGTGGCCTGTCCCTGCGCGGGCTCGCGACCCTGGCCAGGGTCGACCACAGCCACCTGGGCCGATTCGAGCGGGCCGAGCGGGTTCCAGACCGTAGCCAGGTCGTCCTGCTCGACTCGGCCCTGGACGCCTGCGGGTCGCTGGTACGCACCTGGGACGGCCTCGGTGGCCAGTTCGGTGATGTGGCCAATCCCGTGGCCCATGTGGCCAACAGCTCGGCAGGTCTAGCTCTGACGCTCCCTCAGCAGGCAGCGTCTGAGGCGGGGATGTCCGTCCCCTGTCGGCTCAAGGACGGGAGCGTGGTCTGGGTGGATCTCGATCGGCGGGCGCTGCTGCGCAGCGGGGTGGGACTCGGCGTAGCCGCGGCGTTCGGCGCCGGGACTCCGGCCGCTGCGGCCGACGAGGCCGGGGTGGCGGAGCTGGCCCGGCGGGCGCGTACGGCGTCCTCGTACGGCGCGACCCCAGTGGAGCATCTGCGGCGTACCCGCCGGCTGCTGATTGAGAGCGACAACGTTCTCGGCCCAGGCCGAGTGATCGGCAGCGTCCTGGAGCACGTCGGCGTGATCCAGGAGCTGCGCCGGGAGGCGAAGGGATCAGACCGGGCCGCCCTGGCGGAGCTGCAGGTGCAGTACGGCGAGCTGGCGTCGTGGCTATACCAGGACCTCGGGGATGTCGCCCGGGCGCAGTTCTGGCTGGACCGGGCTTTGCAGTGGTCCCACACCGCTGGTGACGACGAGTTGACCTCGTATGTGATGGCCCGCAAAGCGCAGCTGGCCACGGACATCGGCGACCTGGACGACGTGGTCGACCTGGCGGAGGCCGCACAGCGGCTGGCCCGGCCGCGCAGCCGGCTGGCCGCCGTCGCACGGACGTACCAGGCGTACGGGCACGCGCTGCGGGGCGAGGCCGCGGAGAGCGAGCGAGTGCTCGACCAGATCCAGCAGTCCCTCGATGTCGCGGCAGCGGATCCGAGCCGGTGGGGATCATGGCTCAACACTGCCTACGTCGAGGTCTACCGCGCACAGAGCCTCCAGGCCCTCTCCCGGCACGGCCAGGCCGCCGACGTGTACACCGGGGCCCTGCGGATACTCCCGGACGGATACCACCGCGACCGCGGCGTCTACCTTGCTCGGCAGGCTGTCGCCCTTGCCGGAGCCGGATCTCCCGAGCAGGCAGCCACGGTCGGGCTGCACGCCCTGGCCGTTGTCGGCGACACCGGCTCCGGACGGATCGTCACCGAGCTGGCCCGCCTGGACCGGGCGCTCGCCGACCGGGACACCGTGCCGGAGGTCGCGGAGTTCCGGGCCGGCTTCGACAACTCCCTGCTCCACCAGACCCGATCGGAAGGCTGAGAATGACCACCCGCCCGTACGTCCTGCTGTCCGCCGCCACCTCGGTCGACGGGTATCTGGACGACGCCAGCGTCGATCGACTGCTGCTCTCCAACGCGGACGACTTCGACCGTGTCGATCAGGTGCGCGCCGAGTCCGACGCGATCCTGATCGGCGCCACCACCATGCGCAAGGACAACCCCCGACTGCTCGTCAACAGTGAGGAGCGCCGGGCCAAGCGGGTCGCCGACGGCAAGCCGGAGTACCCGCTGAAGGTGACCGTCACCGCCAGCGGCGACCTCGACCCCGAGCTCAAGTTCTGGCACTTCGGGGGTGACAAGCTGGTCTTCACCGTGGACTCCGCCCTCAAGCGGGTGCAGTCCGCTCTGGCTGGCCTTGCCGACGTCGTGAGCACCGGCTCCACTCTCGACTGGGGGCAGGTTCTTGACGAGCTCGGCCGGCGGGGCGTGGGCCAGCTGATGGTGGAAGGCGGCGGCACGATCCACACCCAGCTTGTGGCCCAGGACCTCGCGGACGAGATCCACCTCGCCATCGCTCCGCTTCTGGTCGGCCAGCCCGAGGCCCCTCGGTTCCTCGGCTCCGCGGACTACCCCGGCGGCACCACCGCCCGGATGCAGCTCCTCGAGGCCCGGCCCATCGGCGACGTCGTCCTGCTCCGGTACGCACCGAAGGGCCGGGCCGCCTGACGGGCCGCAGCTCTCCGTACTGACGGGCCGTCAGACGGAGATCACTGTCCACAGGCCGAAGCGGCCAGAGTCTGCTGAAAAGCGCAGGGAGGTGTGGGTATGTCCGGTCGTCAGACTGACGCACTGTCAGATCGACACGGTGAAGGTGTGACTACTCCGTGCGTTGTCCACAGGGGTAGGGTGGCCTCGAAAGTGATCCAAAACGAACTTCGCCGCCCGGACCGCAAGGCCCGGGCGGCGGTTAAGTGGAGCGGCGCCCCCTGGCAGGGGCCCGTCCCGGTCGACCACACCTTGGGAGGTGTCGACGTGATGCAGGGTACCCGCAGTGGCGCCCCCTCATACGCGCGGCACCCCGCCGTGGACGCGACCGGTTCGAGGTCGCTCCGGCGGGGTGCCGTCGTCGTATCTGGACACACCTCTCCCCCGAAGGGGGTCGGTGTGACTTAGTCGTCGCGGGGGCGCCGGCCTTTGGCGAGGCCAGCAACCCCAGGGTCGCTACCGGTGGTTCCCGCCACCAGCAGCGGTCTTACGTGATCCGTCCGATGCCTGTCGGACGAGGGCCCGGATCGGGCTCCGGCTTGGCGGCCGGGGCCCGGGAAGGGCGCAGTGCGGTTCGGAGAGAACCAGGACCCCCGAGGGGGTCCGCCTTGCAACTCAACTCGCAACACCGGCTCCCGCAAGGGCGCCGTGCTGTACCGGCTCCCGAAGGAGCCGTCTCGCAACACCCCCGTGAGGGGGCACTACCCGGCTCCGGCGAAGGAGCCGTCTCGCAACACCGGCTCCCGCAAGGGCGCCGTGCTGTACCGGCTCCCGTGAAGGAGCCGTCTCGCAACACCCCCGTGAGGGGGGCATTACCGGCTCCCCCGAGGGGGTGCCGTGCCATACCCGGCTCCTGTGAAGGAGCCGTCACCCCCGACCACGAACGAAGGGAGCTGTTTGCCGAACCCCGCGAGGGGGTCCTGCGGTTGCCTTCCCGGTGGTGCTGGGTCGGCTGTTTGTCAAGCCCGTGAGGGCCGTTTTCCCGCGACGCCCGAGGGGCGCCGTGCGCCCATACCCATGTAGGAGCAGGGAGCGAGTCCATCTTGCAGCAGGTCAGTGCCCCTTTCCAGTCTCGCCGTGGCGGGCCTGTCGATCTTGGTGTCCCCGGTTTGAGCTCGGTCGGAGATTCCGCAGGACGGGAAGTTGCCTCGAACCCGGCTCCGGCCTTGGGATTCGTTGAGGGACGGGTTAGCGGACGGGTTGTCCAGGACGCCGCGCACCTCCTCGAAGATGTGACGCACATCACCCATTCGGGTGACCCTTCGGGTGTCACACGGTCGGGTGCGAACGGATCATTCCCGGCCTCGCCGAGCGTTCCCGGCCAGGCACCGGCAGCCGCCGACTCGCCCTGCGGGTGTGTCGGCCGTCACGCCGATCCGTGTCACACGGGCCGCTTCGGGACGGCCTCTATTGGTGTGAGCCCCTTTTCTCAGGCCGCCGAGACGGCCTCCTCCGCCCTGCCCACCGTCCCTACCACCGCCCTCGTTCCCGGCCCGCGCCAGGAGCCGGCCGACGAGACCTCATCGGCCCCGGCCCCGACGATGAAGCCGACCTGGATCCCGGAGGAGCTGCACCTCGTGTCGGGGGCGGCCGGGCGGATCGTGCTGGACGGCTACTCCTGGATGCAGGCTGTGCACTGGGTCCACGGCGCGGGCCTCTACGTCCCGCCGCCACGTCTGCCGCTGTTCGGTGAGACGACGCTGCGCCTGGCCCGGGTGCTGTCCGAGCTCACCCCCTGCCGCCCCTCCATCGCCCGCCTGATGCGCGAGCTGGGCTGCTCGAAGCGGACCGTGCAGAACCACCTGAAGATCCTGCGGGCGTGCGGCCTGCTGGCCTGGCGCTCGGTCGGCACGCGGCTGCCGATGCTGCCCGGCCAGCTCCGGGTGGAGTGCCGGGCGTCCGAGTACGAGCGCCTGGCCCCGCTCGCCTACGACGAGGCGCTCGGGATCCGCACCGTGGGCGAGGGCCTGGAGCGGCGGATGACCGGGATCTCGGAAGAGGGCCGGAGCCTGATCGGGGAGCTCGGGAAGAAGGCGGCCCGGAAGGTCCGGCGTCGCCGTCGCACCTCTCGTCACAGGAGTGCCGCCCAGCCCGTCGAGACGACGAGTTGCACCCCAATGGTGGGTGGTACCACCCACCTGGTGAGCTCTACCTCCGACGTTGATTGCAAAGCTACGGGCGGGGCCCGTGTCGAGAAGTCAGCCAGCAAGGCGAAGCGAACGGCGAAGCCCTCCCGGGCGGCCGGGCAGGGGCGCCCGACGGTGCTCGGGCAGGCCGTCACCGCGGCGATGGTGGTGGCCGGGGACAGGCTGGCGAAGCTGGCGTACCGGCGAGTGCCGTGGGTGCGCCAGGCCAGCCACGACCAGCTGCGGTGGGTGCTGAACGACCTGGCCGGCCGCGGGTGGAGCGATGCCCGGGCCTTGGCGTGGCTGGGCGAGATCGCGGGCCAGTACGCGGGGGCCGGCCTGCTATGGCGCCCGGAGCGCCCGCACGCGCTGATCGCCCACGCGCTGCGCCAGGAGACCGTCCAGGCCGCCCACGAGGACGAGCTGGCCGCCGAGGCAGCCGCCCGGGTCGAGCCGATGGACAACGTCGAGATGCGCGAGTACGGGCACCTGACCGCACTGTTCGACCTCATGCCGGACCAGGCCGCCGAGCCCGACGTGGCCCCGGCCGGGACCAGCATCGGGCAAGCCTGCATCTACCCGCAGGCCGCCGCCGCCGTGATGGAGGCCGACACCGACGGCGCGTTCGACCGCTACGGCGCCGAGCTCGTCGCCCGGTTCGCGAAGCTCGAGGCCAGCCCGTACGTCCAGCTCCATGCGCGGGCGGGCCGGTGACCGACCAGATGCTCACCGCAGACCAACAGGACCTCGACCTCGATGACCAGGACCTCGACGAGCAGGAGCCGCAGCAGGAGCCGGAGCTCAGCGGCGCGGACCTGGCCCGGATGGCGCTGCAGTCCGCACGCCGGGCCGCCCGCGCCGCCGGGAACGCCCCCACCAAGGGCAAGCAGCCGAGCGCGCTGGACATCGCCCGGGCAGGCCGCACCGCTCGCGAGCCCGCCGGCCTCGCCGCGATCCTGCCCGCCCTGGCAGATGCCCGCGGCTGGGAGCTCGGTACCGCGCGCGGCACACTGCGCGACCGCTGGGCCACCATCGTCGGCACCGAGAACGCGTTCCACTGGGCGCCTGGCGGATTCGACCCCGACACCCGCACCCTGCGGGTCGTCGCCGACTCCCCGGCCTGGGCCACCAAGCTGCGCCTGGAGACCCGCCAGCTGCTCCAGCAGCTCGACCAGCACCTGCCGCCCGGCAGCGTCCGCGCCATCGACGTCCGCATCGGCCGGCCCGAGCTGGACGACCCCGACCGCCCCCACCGCCCGGCCGTCCAGGCGCCGTCCGAGCCCCGGCCCCACCCGCTCGCCGACAGCACCACCTACCAGCAGCTTCGTCAGCAGATGCGCGAACAGCTCCAGACCCGCGAAGCCGAGCAAGAAGAGGAGCGGGTCCGTCGCGAGCAGCTGCTGCGCGAGCACTACGGCTGGCTGCGCGAACCCGAAGACGCCCACCGATTCGCCGTCGACCACCAGGCCACCCAACAGGCCGCCGCCCACGATGCCCACGCCCGCCGCCTGCGCGAATCCCACCGCGCCGCCCTCGCCACCGCCCGCGCCGCCAAGGCCGGAGCCACCCCGCTGCGCCGTACCCGCCGTCCCGCGCCCCGCAGCGGTGCCGCGTGAATCGAACCTGCTCCGAACCGCCTCATCCAGATCCGAGCGGCCACTACCGTGAGCCCGTGACGAAGAAGCGCAGCGCCCGCAAGAGCACGGCCAACCGCGAGCAGGCACGCCGTCGAAGCCTCCAGGCCAGCTACCCGTTCTACGTACCAATCTCCCAGGGAGAGGCCGAACGTGAGCTTGGGGTCGAACGGGCCGCAGAACTGCTCGCTCTTCACAACGGCCCTCTCCAACGTGCCGATGTCGAGCTGGACAAGCTGTTGCGCAGCGGGTCATTCACCATGATCGACACCGAGTATCCGCAGGGCCGCACGTGGACGATGCCGGACTACCTCGTGGACTGGAACGAGGACCAGGCCGCCGAAGCGGTCCGCAACGGCGACGAATACAGCCCGCTCACCCAAGCTGACCTCATCGAGACCCTGCACGAGTGGCATCGCAGCGGCGCCGTGATGCTGAACCGTGACGTCGTCATCGAGTGGGCGCCCTGACCTTCCGCAGGGTGATCCACCCCAGGACCGAGACCGCCCTCGCCCCACTACCGTCGAACCCGCGGACCGCTGCCCCAAGCAGCATCCACCAAGAGGAGGACAGGTTGACCACCCACCCCGACCCCATCACCCCCACCCCGGCCAGGCCGGCCACCCTGCACGAGCTGCGCACCGCGCTCTCCCGCTACGGCCTGCCCGGCGACCGGGACCAGTTCGAGCAGGACCTGGCCGCCGCCCTCGACACCTCCCCGATCGGCGACCTCGCCGCCGTCACCGAGGTCATCGCCACCTACCGCCACCGCCTGGTCCTGCGCACCGACGAGAACGCCATGAACTCCCTGGCCGCGCCGATCGGCGGCCAGCACTGGACCCCGGCCGGCGACGTCTTCGCCCAGCTGCGCGCGGCCGGCGGCGACCGGTGACCGACCAGTCCCAGCAACCGGCTCCGCTCCACGTCTTCCTCTCCGACGCCGCCACCCAGATCCTCGCCGGACTGCGGCCCGGCGAGCTCGATGCGGTGGAGAAGCTGATCGAGCGCCTCGCGATCCACCCGCGGCTCGGTATCCCGGTGCCCGGCGGCACCGACCCCGAGGTCGACGACTACACCGCCCGCACCGACCCGGCCTCCGACACCGGCGACCGCATCAGCGTCGTCTTCCCTGTCAAGTCAGCATGTTGGGCTGAGCTTGTCCCGAGGGCGGGTGGCCCAAGCCGTGATCAGCAAGTATCTATGGCGCGGAGCCACCCTCTGGAGCTGCAGTACTGACTTCGGCTTGTCAGGGTGACGTTGGGGGTCGAGGGTCAGGCCTGTGCCGGCTATGAAGCCGTCCTCGGCTGATTCCGGAGCGGTCACCTCCAGCGCCGGAAATCCGCTGGCCACGGCCGCCCCCGGCGGCCAAACTGCACCGGTGAACTCCCTGACCACTTCTCGTGGCCCACTCCGCCTGGCGCCGCCGGACCCACGCAGCGAGTTCCTCGTCCCCGACTTCGAGGACATGGAGGAGCTGATCGCCGAACTGGTCGTGCCCGCGAACGCACCGATGGCCGTGATGAGCGCCCTGGGGACCAGCCGTGAACTGCTCCGGTTCTCCTTCTACCGGTACGAGTTCGCCACCGTCGCGGTCACCCACTCGCTGGTCGCGCTGGAGCTCGCCCTCACCGAGCGGCTGGCCGACCGCGGGCCACTGCCGGACCTGGTCGAGCGGGCCGCGGCGGAGGGCCACCTCACGACGGACCTCGCCGGTGCGCTGGACCGAGCGCTGGGGCTGCCCAGCGATCTCGCCAGGGGCGAGCGGACGAGCGCCGCGTGTCACCCCAGCCGCGCAGTCACCAGCGTCCGGGCCGTCTTCGACGCGGTGGCCGCACTTCTCGGGCCAGTGGCGGAGCCAGCGGACCCGGACGATGACTCCCTGGTCCGGCTGCGGGACGAACACCGGCACATGCGGTTCCCGCCGGGCTTCCAGGGCGCGGAGCCGGCCGGGGTGGATCTGGTCCACGTGGATCTCTGGGTGGCCGGCCTCGTCGACCGCGAACTGAAGGACACCCTCGACGAGACCTGGACGGGCGAGCTCTGGGGCTCCATCAACGCCCTCGACAAGGCCATACCCCTGATGCACGAGCCCTACTGCGCTTCCTACTTCACCAAGCTACGGAGGTTGGCGATGGCCGTCGCCGAACGCCATGTCCCCGGGGCCGTCGGAATGCCGCGAGGGACCGAAGGCCCGGTCGAGCGGGAGCCGGAGCAGGCGGACCGCGACGGCCGGGAGTCCCTGGTCGAGGCGTTCCCGCACGAGCTCGCCGCCGATGCCCGCGCCGTGCTCGCACTCCTCCCGAAGGCGAAGCACCGGTCTTGCACCTTCACGGTCCGGGTCGGAGCGGAGGACCTTGCCATCCCCTCGCGGATCTACCACGGCGAACTGCCATCCACTACGGTCGAGTTGCTCCCGCCTCAGCAGCGTCAGCTGCTGCACTGCCTCTACACCCGCCACCACGACGGCCGGGTCAGACAGCGCCACCTCGCGCAGCTCCTCACCTCCACGGCCCCGTGGGTGGCGCCCTACACCGTGCAACTGCTCGGCGAGTACGTGCTGGAGATCCTGACCGATCTCCGGGACGGTTACCGGGAGTTGCTGGTGCCGGGATCTGAAGGCCACTCCGTGTACGGGCAGTTCGTGGTGGACAATCCGGAGTTCTTCGCCCGCACCGAACGCCGCGTAGTGAGCTACTGGAACGAGTACCACCGCCGGTCCTGGTACGCCGACTTCCGGGGCTACCCCGGTGGCACCGCGCTCGACCACCTGCGCGACGCCGCCTCCGACCAGGCCCGCCGCCGCTGGCCCGACCACACGCCCGGCCGGCGCACCCGCCTGGACGGCTACTGCTGAACCCTCGGAAGGGAGTTTGAGTCGGGCCGCCTGCCGCAGCAGGTGTTCCCGCTCAGCCAGGTTGGGCGCCCGGCAGGCCGCCTCGGTCCGGCGGGTGACGGTTGGCCAGCACACCGTGCAGTCCACATGCCGGTCAGCGGCCTGTGCCGGGCCGAAGTGGCGTGACGTTGGTTGCCTTGCCGCTGAGCACGTCGCGGAGCTCTTGGTTCTCGAGGGTGAGCCTGGTGTTCTCCGCG
Source organism: Kitasatospora sp. NPDC004289 (assembly GCF_053602875.1). Taxonomy (NCBI): domain Bacteria; kingdom Bacillati; phylum Actinomycetota; class Actinomycetes; order Kitasatosporales; family Streptomycetaceae; genus Kitasatospora; species Kitasatospora sp. NPDC004289. The sequence goes on from NZ_JBSGEL010000088.1 coordinate 11,663, forward strand.
AGGAACCCTTGCACGTCGGTTTTGAGCTGGGCGATCTCATCGTTCTTGTTCGCGATGGTCGTCTTGAGGGTGACAATCTTCGCGCGGAGACGGGTCTCGACCTCGGGGATGCCGCCGCGAGTTTTGACGTGTTCGTAGAACTCGTTCTTTAGGTCGAGGTGACGCTGGGTCAGAGCGTTCCTGGGGACGTCGGCTTCGATGGCCAGGGCGACGATGGTCAGGGCCCCGTTGGAGCGCTCGGGGGTGCCGGTGAGGATGCGGTCCATCGCGGCGCGGATGCGGTCGCGCTCGTCGGGGGCGGGGCTCATCGGCTCTCCTCCTGGAGGGTGAAGCGGGTTCGGTCATGATCGTCAGCGCGTTCGCGCAGCCGGGTGGCGGTGGCGTACCAGCGGTCGGCGAGCGGGCCGGGGCTCCGGGCTGCTTTTCGGTCGAGCTGGTCGGCGCGTTCGCGCAGGTGGGTAGCGTGTTGGTCGGTGCGGACGGTGTTGCCGCAGCCGGGGACGCACTGGTCGAGGCTGGGCGTGTCGCGCTGGTCGTCCTTCGCGCACAGGGCCCGGTCTCGCCGGTAGAGGCAGAGTAGGAGGGCGTTCGGGTTGTCGTAGAGGACGCTGCCGTCGCGGGCCAGGTGCCGGCGGGCGGCGGCGTGCTTGCGGGAGAAGCTGGCTCCGACCAGAGCGCCCTGGAAGACCGGGCCGTTGGCGGCCGCGAGGATGGCCTGGCGGGCTGCGGGTCCGGAGATGGCTTCGCCGGCCTGGATGCGTTCGAGGAGGTCGGCGGCGGTGTCGGCGGTGGCCAGGGCGGTCTCGATGTCCACGAGGGCGTGGATCCCGCCGCGGCTGCGATTGCCGTAGCGGCCGGACTCGTCGGTGTTCAGGACGGTGCGCATGTGGCCGTACTGAACGGCGAGGGCGACCAGGCCGCCGGGGCGGCGCGCGATGTGCCAGGCCAGGGTGCGTCTGAATCGCGCGGTCCCGATGCTGCCGTGCGGGTCGGCAGCGATGATCTCGCCGGGCAGGTCCTGGGTGCGCGCCTCGCGGTTGGCCCAGGCCACGAAGTCCTCGATCCGCTCGGCGAGCGAGCCGTTCCTCAGCGATCCGGTGCGGTAGACGGCGTGGGTGGGATTGTGGAGGGCCGCGTTGAACAGCAGCTCGCCGTCGGGCACGATCCGCTCCAGCACGCGGATGGCGTTGACCACGGGCGTGATGGCGACCCAGGGGACGGGACGCTCGGCGCCGCCGGGCAGGTAGTGGCCGGTGTCCGGGTCGGTGGCGTTCTTGTAGTGGTTCCCACGGATCAGCAGGTGCGGCTCGTCCTCGTCCTCGCCGACAGCGACGTCCTCGGGACGGACGCGCAGCACGTGCCGGGCCGGCGCTGCGGTGGAGCCGGTGTCCGGGTCTGGGCAGCAGCCCGCGCGCAGGCCGAGGATTTCCTGGGGACGGGCGCCCGTCAGGTAGGAACAGACCACGAAAGCGGCTGTGACCAGGTGTTTGAGCAGGGTGTCGGCTTCGGTGTAGTCCACGGCCGTACGCCAGGGGCGGCCGGCGATGCGGCCGGTGACCGGCACCTCGAGCGGGCAGGGGCCGGGGCTTGCCTCGACCAGCGCGGCCAGGTCCAGTTTCTTCCAGGCGCGCTGGACGTGTTGCAGGGTGGCGCCGGTCGTCGCCGCGACGTAGGCGCGGGCCAGGACGGGCTTGCCGTCCCGGATCGCGGCCGGCAGCGGGGAGCCGGCCGCGATCCGCTCGGCCAGGTAGGCGTTGAGCGCCTGGCGCCCGGCCGGCGTGGCCTGCTGGGCCCGGGCGGTGTCCCTCAGGCGGCGGGCCTCGGCGTGCGCGGCAAGGATGTCGTCGGCCAGGTCCTCGACGAGACGGATCGCCCAGACCAGCAGCGGGCCCATCGTCTCCTCGGCCAGGACCTCCCGCGCATTCTCCCCGCCCGTCGTCGTGGCGGCGGGCAGGTAGTCGTCCATGCCCACCTCGTCCCACGGCGGGCGGGCGATCCCGGCAGGGTGCCCGGTGAGCTGGTCGAACGCCCACAGCCGCGTCAGCGCGATGAGCTTGGCCTGCGTGTCGCGGCGCCCGGTGCCCGCCTCGAGCAGCTGCCGGCCGTACTCGTGCAGCACCGTCCGGTCGCAGTCGGCCAGCGTGTCAATCTGCCGCTTCGCCAGCCAATGGGACAACCGCATCCAGGCCCGGACGGTGTCCTGAGTGGGGACGGGCGCGATGCGGGTGCGCATCCTGGTCCCGCGTTCCCGCACGAAGCTGTTGCGCAGCTCCCGGTTCAGCAGTGTCCACGCGATCAACCGCAGCGGGGCCCGGAAGGGCTCCGCGCAGGAGTGCCAGTCGATCGACATGAGCTGCTGGCTGGGATTGTCGATCAGCGGGGCCAGGGACCACACCGTGTCGCCGAAGCGGCTGTTGAGATGGGAGTGGCGGGCGACGACCAGGCGCTCCGGAACGACGGGAGTGGTAGGGGCGGGCACCGCCAGGACGTCGCGGCCGACTTCGGGGGTGGTCACGGGTTCAGGTCTCCGTTCAGCAGGTCGTCGACGATCTCCCGGTCCGCCGCCGTGATCCGGCCCCGCGCACCCCTCCAGGCCCCCTCGCCGACCTTGCCCTTCAGATCCTCCAGGCGGGAGTGGGCATCGCTCCAGTCCCGCTCCCACACGGCCCCGGCAAGAGCGGAGCGGGCGTTGCCGAGCGCCTGGTGGAGGTAGACCAGCCGCGGGTGGTGGTCGGCGTGGACGCGGGCGTTCTCGCACCCCAGGCAGATCAGGAACGACGCGCCGCACCGTCCGTCGGGCAGCGGGGCCGGGCCGTTCTCGGCCCCGGAGCAGTCGGCGGTGGCGGTCTCCCGGTGCCCGTGGTCGCGCTCGGCGGCGATCCGGGCGGTCAGCTCCACCCGCCGGCGGGCATGCTGCACGGCGGCCGCCGCCCCTGCCGCGACCACCGGCGCCGCCTCGCACTGGACACGCTGGTCGGGCAGCACGTACCGGCGCTCGTGGGTCGCCAGGGTGTGCTGGGACGGCTCCCGGCGCTCCACCACCACGGTGCGCCGCCCACGGGCGAACGGCGCACCGGTGCCCGCCTGCTTGCCCCAGTCGACCGCGTCGCTCTTGCCCAGGCCAAGACGCACGGGTCCCGCACCGAGGCGGCGCTCGGTCACGCCCGCTGCCCGCTGCGGGTAGTGGGTGCGCCAGGCCACCAGACGGTCGGTGCCGGGCACGAGGTCCTCGGCCAGGGCCCGGGCAAAGCGGGTGGCCCGCAGCGCCTGGGTGATCAGCCGGCCCGGGGAGCCGGCACCCGAGTCGGCGGCGTTCACCGTCTCGAACCGGCCGCCCCTGTGCTTGCGGACCTGGACCCGGTAGGTGGGCCGCCCGTCCAGGCCGGGATCGGGCGCGGCCCGAGGTGTCGGCATCTCGTTGATCACCGACAGGTTCAACGCGAACTGGGCCATCAGCAGCACGCCCAGGGCGGTCGCCTCCATCCGATCCAGGAACAGGCGCTTCCACGTCGTCTCGGCCACCGACCCGCCCACCGCCCGCACGTAACGGCGCTGCAACTCCCCATCGCGGTTGCGCGGCAGGTCGCCGGTGCGGGCGAGGAGGTCCAACGCCTCGCCCAGAGCCCACTCCGGGCCGGCGGCCTCGAACTCGCCCCGGCGCCACCGCTCCAGGTGCTCAGCGTTCTCCTCGATCCGCAGCAACGCGGCCCGGAACGTGCGCCTCGCCTGCTCCCGGATCCGGTCGAACTGCTCGGGCGCGTACGACTCCACCTTCGTCGGCAGCACGGGAACACGGCGGGTGAGCTCCTCGAGCACCGGGCCCGAGTGCAGGCGCGCGTCCTCGCGAAGCAGGCCGGCCACGTTCCGAAAAGCCCCGCGGCCGCTCGGGGTGTGCTTCTCCTGCTCCCACCAGGCCTTCACCGACGCTGCGGAGATCTCGTCCACGTCGCGGGGAGGGCGGGCGCGCCGCGCCAGGAACGCGGTGAACATCCGCAGGTGTCGGAACATCAGGTCCGCGGTCTCGTGAGCGCCCCAGCCGCGGCTGCGGGCGGCGAACAGCGCGGCCAGGGAGCGCTGGAAGGCTTCGGGAGCCGCGAGGGCGGAGAAGTCGAAGTCCCGCTGCCGGCCGTCGCGGTCGCGGTGGTGCACGACAAGGCCGGTCAGCGGTTCCAGGATCGGCGGTGCGCTGTAGCCGGCCGGCGGCAGCACCGCCCTCCTGCCCCTGCCGCCCTCGCCCGCCGGGCTCACCAGGCACCCTGCGCCGCCGGGACCAGGCGGCTGTCGATATCCTGGATCCCGTCCGCCTCCCGGGCCACCCGGGCGAACAGCGCGTCCAGGTCCGGCAGCGGCGCCGACAACGGCTCCTGGACCTCGGCCAGCAGTGACTCCAGCTGCAGGTGCCGCACCGGCGCGAGATACGTGTCGACCGTGACCTGCCGCGTGGCATGCCCCAGCAGCCCCTGCACCAGATGCCACGGATCGCCGTAGAGCAGGGCGAAGTCCCGGCGCTCCGCCGGGCTCAGGCCGAAGCGCCGGTCCAGCAGCGAGTTCAGCACCACCAGCATGAACAGGGCCATGCTGTGCCGGGCACCGTGCACCGTCGCGTACGGGGCGTACACCCGGTGCGGATCGGCCCGCAGGTCCGCCGACGGCTCCAGCGCGATCCGGCAGCGCTGGTTGGCGGCGCGGAACACCGCCTCCCACGAATGCGGCTGCAAGGGCAGCCCCGCCTCGTTCAGCCACAGCCACAACGGCTCCGGACCGTCCGGACCCTCGGTGAACAGCAGCATCCGCTCCTGCCAGGTCAAAGAATCCAGCAGCCGCTCGAAGACCGTCCCGGCCCGGTCCGCCCAGCGAATCCTGCGCCTGGGACCCCGGGTCACCTCGATCACCAGCCTCATGCCCGCCAACCTGTCGTAGCGCCCCGCCACCTGGGCCTTGCGCACCGCCCAGGCCCGGGAGGACTCCACGTACGACTCGACGTCACGTACAGCCTCCGCCGAGGCATAGAACGTCCGGGACGCCTTCGACCGGGTCACCGCCCCCGACACCCGGCCCCGGCAGTACCGGCTCCCGCCCAACCGGTTGCCGGGGACCTCGAACGTCAGCAACGACCCGCCCTCCTGCCGGCGCAGCCCCGAGGAAACCAGCAGCCGCACGAACGCGACATTGCGATCCTCCAACCGGCCCAGCCAGCCCGCCTCGACCGCCCCGTCCCGGGTATGGCCCCGCAGGCCGATGTCCGTCCACAACCGCCACGTACGGGGCGTCAGCCAGCGCATGTCCGACGCCATCGGCTTCATCAGCCCCTCGGGAACTTCCCGCGTCCCCCCGTACAACCCCGCAACCTGGCGCATCGTCACCGGACTCGCGACGACGTACCCCTGCCTGCCGGCCCACCGGTACAGAGCCGAGAACGCCGCCAGCTCCCTGTTCCACTTCGACGAACCCACCAGGGCCGGGTTGGCCGGCGCCTCCAGCCGCCAGCTCCGGAAGTCGTCCAGGTCCCTCTCACGGGCGTCCGTCCAGAGCCGATTCCTCCCGGACAGGAACGTCAGCAGCAGGGCGATGTCCGTCGCGTAGTTCCGCCTCGTCTCCCGCTCGTACCCGCGGAACACCGACGACTGCCCGAACCGGCACAACAGCGGATCGATCCGGTAGTCCGGCCCCACGAACACCGCATCCCCGGGTCGCATCTCCCAGCCGTCCGGCCCGGGAGAGCCCGTGCCGGTCAGCCAGTCCCTGCCCACCCAGAACACCCGCCACCGCGACATCGGGCACCCCTCACGTAGCGCTTCAACACGCTGACGCTAAAGGGAAGTCGTCTACCGGCTGCACGAGACCATGGGCTCGGTCTTCGTGACGTGGATCATCGCCGGACCCTGACCACCCGTCAGCACCGCTCCGAAAAATGGCCTGGCCCCTCACGCTCGAATCGTGAGGGGCCAGGCCATCAGCGTACGGTGCCGTGCTCGGATGGACTCATGGTTCATTTCAGGGGCGCCTCAGTCACCAAAATGAACCATGAGTCCATCGGCCTCCCCTCGCTCTCCCCACCCCGGCAGGTGGCCGTAGCTGCCCTACCGGACGGCCGGGTACGGGCGGCAACCCGGCCACCGACGCGGCCCGCCGGCCCGGGCCTGGCTGGGCGCGGCGTGCTCCGCCCCCGCACCCGTGGCCAGCGCCCGGATGCGCTGGACCATCCTGCTGCCGCCTGGACTGCGCCATCGACGCTGCGCGCCGACAGCGCACCGGCCGGGCCGCGGGCGGCCCGACCTGTCCAGTTGCCCTTCGACCTGGTGGCGGGCGACCGTGTCGCTGTGGCCGCCTGCCGCACCGGCCTGCCCCGGGCGCGACGTCCTGCCGCCACGGGGAGCGGACCCAGGTCACTGCCCACCTGCACGAGATCGCGAGCGCCACCAGGACAACCAGCAGGACCGGCCCGCCTACGTGGACCTGCAGCCCGGCCCCGAACCGTGACCACCGGGCCAGCCCCGCACGGGCGCCCGCCTGGTGATCCATGAGCACGGAAAGGGCCCTCCAGGGCCCGGTCGCGGCGGCAGCCGCGATTTCGTGATCGGCGCGGTAAGGCCAGCCGACGGCCCTGCCAGCAGGGCCAAACCGAGTCCGGCCCGGGCAGCGGAAGCGGCACGGATCCGCTGCCCGCCGGAGGCGACGCCCCGAAGAAAGCAGCAGGTCAGCGGTCTGGCGGCCGCCTGCTGTGACCTGCCCCAGCAGAAGGGGAACCCTCCGCGTGCCGGTTCTCCCGCTGGCGCGGGAGCATGAGAGATCCACTTTCGGGATCCGGACAGAAATAGTGGCCCTGACCTGCGGAAACGCCCATTTTGTACTGCTGATTGTTTGGCCCTGGCCAGCAGGGCCAAACAATCAGCGGTTTGGCACTGCTGGCCAGGCCAAACCGGCCGAGGTTATCCACAGGCTCCCGGGCCTAGCGTCGGGTGCAGCCAGGCGACTCGCCGAGGCGGTTTGGCCCTGACGGTAGGGCCAAAGCACTATCACCCGTGATAGTGTCCTGGTGACATTGGATCAAGGAACCTGGAGAGCGCCGATGGCTGACAAGCCCAAGCTGGGCTACGGCGAGCAACTGGTCACCCGGCTCGACGGCCGGGGGAACGTCGTCTACTCGGTGCAGAAGATCTCGGGCCGCACCTTCGCGGAGTCCGATACCACCAAGGGCTACACGACCGACGCCCCGCTGATGATGCTCACCCTCGCCCAGATGGACATCCCGCAGACCTGGATGCGGACCTGGTGCACTCTGGTCGGCTTTCAGCAGATGAGCGGCAAGGCGCCGCGCCGGGCCCCGCTCGGCATGGTGAAGACCACCCACCGCGACATCAGCGCCGCCTCCGGCGTCTCGCGGACCTACGTCGGCGAGTCCCTGCTGTACTTCAACGAGATCGGCTGGCTGCGGACCGCGCGCCGCTCGGTCTACCAGCTGAACCCGTTCCTCACCTTCGCCGGCTCCAGCGCCGACCAGGAGCTGGCCCAGGACCTCTGGGTGGCGGAGGTGCCCGAGTTCCTCATGCCCGGGCCCGAGTTCGCCGCGGCGTGGCGCAAGGAGCGCCGCGAGGAGCAGCGGTCGGTGGCCAAGGCGGCGAACGTCGTCGCGCTGGGCTCGAAGGCGCCGAAGAACGAGATGCCGGCGCCCGAGAAGAAGATCCGGGCCGTCCGGAGCGCCTGAAGCGGGAGAGGCCCGCTCCGTTGCACCGGAGCGGGCCTACCCTGACATTGGATGCTCAACGTATCAGCAGCTGGTGGGCGTTGTGCGCCCCTGACCGAGGACTCCAGATGACGACCACCCGGTACGTCCCGCCGATCCCGACCGCGGAGTATGTGACCATCAGCCGTGAGGCGCTGGCCGTTCTCAGCCTGGTCGAGCTGACCGCCAACAGCTTCCGCCTGATGCACACCCTGCTGGCCTACCAGGACCCGGAGACCGGATGCGCCGGCCTCTCCCAGGCCGAGATGGGAACCCTGCTCGGCCTGAGCGCGCCGAGCGTCAACCGGTCCGTGAAGCAGCTGGCGGACAAGGGCCTGGCCTGGCTCCTGGAGCCCGGTGTCTACCAGATCCACCCGCTGCTGACCGGCGGCAAGATGCGGGCCGGCCTGGCCGCAGTGCCCCGGATCGAGTCCCTCGACCCCGAACGGTTCGGCGAGCGGCTGCGACAGCGCTACGAGGGGCAACTCGCCAACCTCGGCATCGGCGCGTAGGCGGGGACAGCCAGCAGCGGCCCGGACAACCGTCCGGGCCGCTGTCGTTTGGCCCCACCAGCAGGGCCAGAGCACTACCACCGGTGATAGCGGTTTGGCCCCGTCAGCGGTGCCAAAGCGGTGCCTCATCCTGACGGGAGGCCCGCGCTTGTTCTTGGCCCTGCTGGCAGGACCAAAGCACTATCACCGGTGGTAGCGGTTTGGCCCTGCCAGCAGGGCCGGCCGATATCGCCTGGCTGGTCCGCTGGTCGGCCCCCGGTCATGCCGTACCGGGCCGAGCCCCCGGCCCCCTTGCCCCGCTGTCCCGCATGTCCCGGTCCAGATGAGGCTGGTAGCAGAGACTTGACCGCTCTGTTCTGGAGATCTGAAACAACGACGTGGCTCTGGCCACCAGGGCCAGAGCACTATCACCGCTGATAGCGATCTGGCCCTACCGGCAGGGCCGGAGCTGCGAGACTGTGATCATGACCGACCGCCGACCGCTCTCGATGCCCGCCTTCTCCGAGTCCACCACCGACGCTCCCGCTCCCGCCCAGGTAAGCGGCCGCCGGCTGCTGCCCATCGAGCAGGGCGCCGACTTCCGCCAGCCGCCCGGTGAAGCCGAGTCCGCCCCGGCCCCGGCCCGCCGCCCGCTCGGCGCCGGCGGCCTGACCTTCTCCGACCCCGACCGGCAGATCTGACCCGGCCCCGGTCGGTGACCACCAGCTCGGCGACCGACCGCTTCACCATGGTCACGTGCTGCGGTCAGTCGATGTCGCCGGTGAGGGCTGCGATGACCGTCCCCGCGAGCGCGGCCGCCTCCCGTTCGGTGGCCCTCAGCACCCGTTGCTCGCGGTTGATGACGTGCTCTTGCTCCCAGCGCTGCAGTGCCTGTGCGTCGGCGATCCGCAGCCCGGCAACCGATTCGGCGCCGTGGGGTGTCTTCGCCGTTCCCGGCCCGACCACCTGGCCCGACCCCGGCCCCGGGGGCGGCCAACAACCTCTACGGCGAACAGTCACAGGTGTCGTTGCCGACACAGGGTGACTTCCCGCGTGACTTTTTCGATCACATGTTCGAGAGTGGGGGTTGTGGACGCAGCCCTCGCCGCCCTCGCCCCCCGTCTCCAGCTCGCCCAGCCCGGCACGACGGTCCCCGTGCTGCCCGCCCTCGCCGAGCTCCTGCCCGCCCGCGGCCTGCAGCCCGGGCAGGTGGTCTCGGTGACCGGGGGCGGCACCGCCCTGGTGCTCGCCTTGGCGGCCGCCGCCACCGTGGCCGGCTCCTGGACGGCCACGGCGGGCTTCGAGAGCCTCGGCCTAGTCGCGGCCGCCGAGATCGGCCTCGACCTGGAGCACCTGGTGGTGGTCGAGGGCGCGGGTGAGCGCTGGCCGGAGGTCGTCACCGCGCTGGCCGACGGCGTCGCGGTCCTGCTGCTGCGCACCGACGGGCGGGTGCGGCCGCAGGTGGCGGAGCGGCTGGTGACGGTGACCCGCAAAGCCGGCTGCGCGCTGGTGGTGGCCGGCGAGTGGCCGGGCGCGCGGGTCCAGCTCGGCGTCATCGCCCGCTCCTGGGAAGGCGTGGGCCAGGGCCGTGGCCGGTTGAAGGCCCGCCGGCTGACGGTGCGAACGGGCGGGCGGGGCGGCGCGGCCCGCGAGCGCGACGTCCAGCTGTGGCTGCCGCACGCCGACGGCTCGATCCGCACCGTCGAACCGGACCGCCAGCACGGTGGTGGCCGCTCGGCGGCGGGTGCGGTGCGCGGCCCGCTGGCGGTGGTGTGAGATGACCCGGCGTCAGTACCTGTACGCGGGCGAGCCGGTGGTCGCCCGGCCGTACTGCCGCCCGCACCACCCGTCGTACGTCGAAGGGGATGCCGAGCAGCCCCCGCCCGAGCTGATGTCGGGGCCGGGGCGCTCCCGGCACGCGCAGCCGCGCTGGCGGTGGGTGCGGATCCGGATCGGCGGCCGGTGGCTGCCCGGCCGGGTGGACAGCTGGCGCCTCCACGAGGGCTCCAGCGGCTGGGTGGTCTCGGTGCGCTGGGGCCCGGACATCATGAGCTGGGGCTGGTACTGGTACGACCCCGCGGCGATCGAGCCGACGCCGCAGCCGACCGATCCGGGCGGCCCAGCGAGCTGGTAGAGCACCGGGCGGGGGCGGGGCGAGGGACGATGGAGGGGTGAGCAGCCGTGCCCCGCTCTACCGCCAGGGCGACGTCCTCGAGGAGAGCGCCGCACCGGAGCGGCGCCTGCTCGTCCTCGGCGTCGGCCACGAGACCTACTGGCTGCGCGCGGTTGCCGGCCACCGGGAGGGCGAACCGCTGGAGGCGGCGTGGGCGATCGAGGGGTGCGAGGCTGCCACCCGGTGCCTGGAGCACCTCTGGCCGGTCGACCCGCGCACCGTCCCCGGCTGACCGGCACGGCGACCGCTGGCTACTCGGCGGGCCGGGCGCGGACGAAGCGGACCTGGCCGTGGCGGCCGGTGCCGGCCATCACCTCCACCAGCGGCAGCGGTTCGGCGAGCCAGTGCACCCGGGCGGCCTGGTCCTCCTTGGTCGCCGGGCGCAGCCGGCCCGCGATGGCCTCGGCGAGCTGGCCGGCCTGCACCGGCGTGAGCCTGGGCGTGGTGACCTCCTGGCGGCCGTCCGGCAGCCGCACCAGCGCAGCCTCTGGCCGCCGCGCCGACCCGGTCACCCCGACCAGCTCGGCGTCCACGGTGGCGGTGTGCCGGACCTTCACCCAGGTCGACCTTGACGGGGCGCCCGCCACGTACCGGCCGTTCAGACTCTTCCCCACCAGACCCTCCACCCCTACATCCACCAGGCCCTCATACCAGGCGAGTGCCTGCTCGCGGGATCGGGTGGCCATCACCGGCTGAACCTGCGGCCCGGCCCCGGCCAGTAGCTTCTCCAAGAGAGCACGCCTCTCGGAAAGAGGCCTGGAGCGAACGTCGCCCTTGCCGGGCAGCGACAGGACGTCGAAGGCCACGTAGGACAGGGCCACCCCAGCCGCGCGGCGCCGGGCCGGACTGCGCAGCAACTGGTGGAAGTCGAGCTTGCCGCCCGCCCACGCGCAGATCTCGCCGTCCAGTGTCGCCCCCGCCGGCACCGCGGCCGCCAAGGCGGCGGTCAGCTCGGGGAACCTGCCGGTGAACCGGTTCCCGCGCCGCGACCACAGCTCCACCCCACGCGGCCCACCCCAGGCGACCGCCCGGAAGCCGTCCAGCTTGACCTCGAACTGACCATCGGCGGGCAGCACGGTGGCAGGGCGAGGCTGCATCAGCTCGAACGGCGGGTGCAACACCACCATCGGCGGCTTGGTCGTCTTGGGCACACCTCCAGCGTCAGCCCGCGCAGCCCGGCCCGCAGGCCATCGGGCTGGGCCGTTGGTGGCCGGCACGCCGGCTTCCCGGCGGGCCAACCGCAGGCCTGTCAGCGGGGCCGTCTACGATCCCGGCGTGCCCGACACGATCACCCCCACCACCAGCACCGACACCACCGACAGCGCCGAGGCCGAGGTGCCGCTGCATCCGGACTTCGTCATGCCGGTCCCGGCTCCGTACGAGACCAAGCTGGCCCGCGAGGCCCGCGCCGCCACCGCCTGGTGGTGCGACCAGATCCGGGAGCAGGCCCACAGGGCGTTCCCCGACGAGGACCAGTGGCTGGAGAGGGCTTGCTATCCCGGCCCGGTCCCCACCGTGCCGCTGGAGCAGCACAAGGGCAGCCTCTGGCCGCCGGTGCTGGTCGAGCGCCTCCAGGAGCTGCGATTGATCGCGTCCAAGGCCGCCTGGCAGAACCGCCGGTTCTTCGGCCCGCCCGAGATCCCGGAGGACGGGGACGACGACTGACCCTGCGTCGCTGGGCCGACTCGCGGCCGGCGTCTCAGCAGGCGCCAGGGTGGGACGCACTTGGGACGGTCCCACCCCGTTTTGCCTGGTGGGAGCGGTGCGCGGTGGCTGGGACAGTGATGGGACAGCACGGCCTGGTCGGCTCGGCCCAGCCGGACTGCCAGACTGTGGTGCCCGCGCGCGGCCGCCGCTGCCCGCCCTCCGGTGGATCCGGGCCGCTCAGCGTCACCCGTTCGGGTAACGGCTCCCGGGCCGGGCGCGGCGGCTGCGAGCATGAGCGTATGAGCGATGCCGTGGACGTGGAGATGGACCCGGTCGAGCGGCTGCGGGAGGAGATCACCCTGGCGCAGTCGAACCTCAGCGGGGCGATGGGCGGGATCGCCGACTCCTATCTGGAACTGCGCAGCGGCGCCGGCCGCGGCCTCGGCGTCCACGCGCAGTACCGGGAGAACAACATGCGCACCGGCAAGCCGCTGGCGGAGCTGGCGGTGGAGCCGGCCGCTTGGGCGGCGGACATTGCCGCGAAGTCGGCCGCGCTGGACGTCCAGCGGGCGCAGCTCAAGCGGCTCGAAGGCAAGGACTGACCGGGCCAGGCGGTCCGTTCGGGCTGGGACGGAGGCCTGTCCCAGTACCGTCCCAGCGTGTCCGGTTTCGACCGTTTCGCTAGGACGTCCCAGGCCGTTTTCCCAGGTGCGAGCGTTTCGCGTTCCGGCCTGGGACAGCCCGGCCGGGTCAGCGTCGGCGCAGGGTGTCCTCTGACAGGTGATCGTGACCGTTTGCCAAGTGATCTTGACCGATACGGTGTTTCTGCCACTTGATCTTGACTGGCGTGGTTGAGCGCCCTGCTCATATGGCTCGTATGGGTTGTCACCGTCCTGTCGTACGGTGCCCCGGGCTGGACGGGTCAGCCCGGTTCGGACCGCAGGGGTCCGGGTCGGTAGTGAGATGGGGTGCGAGAGGCGTGAGCTGGGATGCAGTCGCGGCGGGTGAGCGGATCCGGTGGGAGCTGGAGCCGTTGCGCCGGGTGGGTCCGCTGCGGTTTGGGATGAGGGCCGAGGAGGTGGGGCAGGCGCTTGAGGGAGAGCTGGTGCCGGACCCTTGGGGCACGGTCCGGCCGCACTACGGGCTCGTGGTGAGCCGCACCTTCCACCTTCCGCTCGACAAGCCGGCCTGGTGGGCCGTCACCGCGTACTTCAACGGCGACGGGTACCTGGCGGGCGCGGCTGTCGATGCCCGGCGCGGGCCCCAGGTTCTCCTGGAGGGCTTGGCGCTGGTGGGCCGGGTGCCCTCCGAGCTGGCGGCCGACCTTACCGCCTACGAGGCCGCCCACGACGTCTACCTGCAGCACAACCACCTGGGGGACATCGCCTCGGAGGAACTCGGGCTGTTCAGCAGCACCCAGCGCTCCCATGACGTGCTCCTCACCAGGGCGATGCTCGTCGACCCCGTCTGGGCGCAGCGGATCGGCGACTACTCCGAGACCTACCTGCCCACCGCAGAGTGGCGGGACCGCATGTGGTGACCACGCCCTAAGCGACGCCAACCCGTCGGGGTGACGTGGCAGAAGCCCCGGCGTCGGTCAAGATCATGTGGCAATCGGTCAAGATCGCCTGGCAGAGGACACAGGGCGCGGCGGCGTCCAGGCGGGCCGGGGGAGTGGTTCGGTCGAGGGGCTTCGGCAGGCGGGCGTGGACGACGGCCGCGGTCTCCCCGCTGCGGGCCGGCAGTTGCCGGCGGGCCCGGCAGTGGGAGTGTGCCTACGCTGAGAGCCAGGGGCCGCCGGGCCGCTCCCGGCCCGTCGGTGCCCGGGAGAGTGCCATGACGCATCGACAGCGGCATCGGGTCCACCTCGTGTCCGGCCGGGGCCAGGATCCGCTGAACCCGAGGAAGCCGCTCTCGGTTGGCACCGGGTCCAAGCCGGGTGGCCGACAGAAGAAGAGGTCGCCCTCCGAGAAGAGCAGAAGGGCGGCCGGGAGGACGCTCAGGCGTCTGATGGGCGAGCTCGACGCCGCCGTGAAGGAGCGGAACTGGGCGGTGGCGAGGAGGACGTGCTCGGCTGCCTGGTCGGAGGTCGAGCAGCTCCCGCAGGATCTGGTGCGGGCGGAACGCTACCGGCTCTGGGAGGCCAAGCACTTCATCACCCAGGGGGAGGACCAGGACCGGCGACGGCGCGAGCGGGCGGGCGGGATGGTTTCGTAGCGGGCTGCCGGCCTGCCGGTGGCCGGTCGGCCCGGTCGGGTCAGGCTGAGCTTGTGCTTTAACGTCGGCCCTCGAACACGTGGTGTCTGTGCTCCGGCGTAGGGTGCGGCCATGACTGAGACCTTCGACATTCACGCCAGGCTTTCCGAGGCACTAACGACGACGGTGATCACGTCGTGAACGATTCGAGGACACCTCTGAACAACGGCGTCGACCCCGGACTTCCGATCATGACCTGGGAGCGGTTCTGGCAGCTCGTCGAGGTTCTCGGCGGTGAGGCCGCCATCGAGACCTGTCAGGGCTTCGAGGAAGCCTGTACACGCCTGACCGAGACTCTCGCGCGCGAACCGGTGGGCCAGATCATCGGCTTTGGCGAGCGCCTTGCGGAGGCTCTGTACCGCCTGGACCAGGAGCAGTTCGGAACTCTGCCGATCGACGGCTCTCCCTTCCCTCAGTCGGACGACCATTTCCTGTACACGCGCGCCGCGGTGGTTGTTGCAGGCCGCGACGTATACGAGGGCGTGTTCTACGATCCCGAGCGGTTCGCACCGTTCACGACACGGCAGTGCGAGCTCTTGCTCTACGTCCACGAGGAGGCGTTCGAGCAGGTGACCGGCACAGAGTGGGACCGCCTCACCCGCTACGACTACGAGTCCTGCTCGAACAGGGACGGCTGGCCCGAGCTTCGCGACTGAGTATCCGGCACTCGGGGCTGCCAGCCGGCGGCAATCCGGTCCCGCTCGGAGCGGACCCCGTCCAGCAGCGGGAACCCAGTCACCCACACGGGGATTCTCCAGACAATGGAGCGACCTTCGCACGATCCTGAACTCGGCTAAGAGATACGGGATTTGACGCGAAGGCTGCGATGGTGGACAAGGGTAGGCTGTGCGAGCCGCTGGCGGAGGCGTCGCACTTCCGTGAGGACTTCTACGGATGCCTGACCGCGCGGCGTGACGAACTGTTCGAGCTCACCGACGCGCTCCTGTGTGCGGACGGGCCGGTGACGTCGCCGGTGGAGCTGACGTTGGTGGCTGAGCACCGGCGTGGGCACGGTGCGCTGTACGACGCGCTTAACCGGGGTCGGGTTGATGTTGGGCGGCTGCGGCGAACGCTGGCCGCGCTGCCCCAGCCGAAGGCCGCTGGCGGCCAGCTCGTGCTGGCGGTGGACGTGAGCAACTGGCTGCGGCCGGATGCCGAGTGCAGCGCGGACCGGCTGTTCTGCCACACCTACGGCCGTGGCCGGGACCACCACCTGATGATCCCGGGCTGGCCGTACTCGTTCGTCGCCGCTCTCGAATCAGGACGCACCTCTTGGTGCCAGCTGCTCGACGCCGTACGACTCGGGCCCGAAGACGACGTCGCTGAGGTGACTGCCGACCAGGTCCGCCGGGTGCTCGAGGACCTGGTCGCCAGCGAACGCTGGTGCGAAGGGGATCCGGACGTCTTGGCCGTCTTCGACGCCGGCTATGATGCCCCGCGCCTGGCCTACCTGCTGAAGGATCTGCCGGTGGAAGTGCTGGGTCGGATGCGCTCCGATCGGGTCATGCGACGGCCGACGCCGACACAGCTGGAGTACTCCCTCGCCTATCCCCAGGGCGGGCGCCCTCCCAAGCACGGCAGGGAGTTCCGCTTCGCCGGGCCCGACACCTGGGGAGAGCCCGACACGGTGACCGTCCAGGCCACCGACCGCTACGGCACAGCCTCCGCGATGGCCTGGGACCGCCTGCACCCGCGGCTCACCACCCGCTCCGCCTGGATCGACCACGACAGCGAACTCCCCCTCATCGAAGGGACGCTGATCCGCCTTCAGGTCGACCATCTACCTGGCGGAGGCGACCCGCTGCCGCTCTGGCTGTGGTCCTCTTCCACCGGCATGAGCGCCGGCGACGTCGATCTGCGCTGGCAGGCGTTCCTGCGAAGGTTCGACCTGGAGCACACGTTCCGCATGATCAAGCAGACGCTCGGCTGGACCCGCCCCAAGCTCCGCACACCGCAAGCGGCGGACCGATGGACATGGCTGGTCATCGTCGCGCACACCCAGCTCCGCCTCGCTCGACCTCTCGCCGAGGACGTCCGCCGGCCCTGGGAACGGGCAGCCCAGCCGAACAAGCTCACCCCCGCCCGGGTCCGACGGGGGTTCAGGAACATCCGCCCGACTCTGCCCTGCCCGGTCCGGGTTCCCAAACCCACCCGGCCCGGCCCCGGCAGACCACCCGGCTCGAAGAACCAGCGGCCCGCCACCCGCTACGACGTCGGCAAAACCATCCGCCGCCCCGAGACCATCATCGAACGCAACCGATCTCGACCATAAAAGACAAGCTGAGTGCCTGTGAATGAAGCCTGCACGTCAAGTGCGGCTCGGCCGTGGCCCCTACCCTGGCTGGCCGACGGGGCACTGTGGCCTTCCGTGCGACCCGGCCCGGGCCGAGGGCGAGGAGATGGAAGCGGCCCGTGGGTCAGCGGCCGACCAGGGCGGTGATCAGCTTGCGGGCCGCTGCGCTGGTCAGCCCCATGGCAGCGGTCGCGGTCCGCTCCCGGGAGCGGACCCGTACGGTCCGCCCGGGACGGAGGTGAAGCTCACCCCGGG